>NZ_CALGPS010000230.1 GCF_937959425.1 uncultured Dialister sp. | reverse complement strand
AATTGGCTAAATTTGACGGGCTAAAAATGGCTATATTTGCCGGGCTCTAACACCGTAATGCATAGCGAGAATTAAGTAGCAGGCGGGCATTACCGTAACGGAAGGCTCCTTCCTCAGGAAGGAGCTGGGCGGAGCCCTGAGGAACACTTGAAGATAGCTCCAAGCCATTATGAGCTATCTTAGGCCCTTTTAGGGCCTCGGCCTTTTTTCAAAAGGCTGCTATCCTCCGTCGCCTCCGGCGACACCCCCTTCCAGAGGAAGGGGGCTTTTGCACTTCGCAATAGCCCCTTGGTGACACAAAAGGCATTCCCGTAACGCTGACTTTATACTCATTGCCCGAAGGGCGATACCATTACCCTCGGGCCCAAAAGGTCCGTCAAACATAAGAACCCTTTGGCCAAAGGCCGGTCAAACTTTAGAACCTTCCTTTCACAACTCTCTGAACCTTCACGCTGCACGCTGCCGGCATGTCCGCCCCCATTTTGAAATTGACATCATTCTTCCTCCTGATGTAAAATATAAATAGATATTTATAGATTTACCTATTTAAAAGAAATGAGGAAACCTATGACAGCCTATGAATACGTAATTATCGGATTTGGCAAGGCGGGAAAAACATTTGCTTCTTTTCTGGCATCCCAGGGCATCAAAACGGCGCTCATTGAAAAATCAAAAGAACGGTATGGCGGCACCTGCATCAATGTAGCCTGCATACCCAGTAAATCTCTGGAATACAGCGCCCGTCTGTCTCATGGACGGGATGGTTCTTGGGAAGAAAAAGAAAAGCGGTATGCAGAAGCGGTGGAGGAGAAGAATCGTCTCACCGCCATGCTTCGCGGGAAAAATTATGACAAGCTGGTACAGGCAGGAGTGACCGTATATGACGGCACGGCGTCCTTTGTGAATGACCATGAAATCCTGATTTCCTCTGATGAAAAAGAAGAAATCATCCGGGCAGAGCATATTGTCATCAATACAGGCGCAGCCCCTGTCATGCCGAAGGTGGAAGGGCTTGACCGGAGCGCCTTTGTCTACACCAGCGAGACCCTGATGGATGAGAAAAAGCTGCCCCGTCATCTGGTGATTCTAGGAGCCGGCTATATTGGTTTGGAATTTGCGTCCTATTATAACAATTTCGGTGCCCAGGTGACCGTCATCCAGAAGGGCTCTGTTTTCCTTCCGAAGGAAGACAGGGAAATGGCAGCGGCGGTGAAAGGACATCTGGAAAAACAGGGCATTCGCATTCTGGAAGAAGCAGACGTCCATCGGGTGGAAGATGAGAAAGAAGAGGCCTTGATTCATGTAAAGACAAAGAACGGAGAAGAAATCCTTCACGCTGATGTCCTGCTGGCAGCTACGGGACGGCAGCCTAATGTATCTTCTCTTGTCCTGGAAAAAGCAGGGGTGGAAATGACGCCTCGAGGAGCAGTGAAAGTAGACAGCCGCCTTCATACATCCAAACCTCACATCATGGCAGCCGGAGATGTGACGGGAGGCATGCAGTTTACCTATATTTCCCTGGATGATTTCCGCATCCTGAAGAGCAATTTCAACGGGGACTTGAAGAGAACGACAGAAAACCGCGGCCCTGTTCCTTACGCCCTCTTTCTGGATCCGCCGCTGGCCAGGGTGGGGATGACGGAAGAGGAAGCCCGGGCATCGGGCCGGAAAGTCCTGACTGCCTCCATGCCAGCGGCAGCGATTCCCAAAGCCCATGTACTGAAAAATCCATCAGGCCTTCTTAAAATCATTGTGGATGAGGAGAGCGGTCTCATTCTGGGAGCCCATTTCTTCTGCCTGGAATCCTATGAAATGATTAACCTGGTGAGACTGGCAATGGACCGGAAGATTCCATATTCTGTCCTTCGCGACAGCATTTACACTCATCCTACCATGACAGAAGGGCTCAATGACCTTCTTGGAATGTTGTAAATGCATGTTTTATCTATGAGGAAGACGGCGTCTTAGAGACGCCGTCTTTGTATTGGATGGCAAAAGCGGAAATAAAAAACAGGAAACCGGAAATCCCTTCATATGGTATGATACATAAAGAACAAATCATATTTCATCAAATAGAAATAAAGGAGACACACATGTATAGAAGTGCAAAGACAGCGGCCATTCTGGCTGCTTTTATGGCGGCCGGCAGCGCGGCGGTGATGATGGCAGGCTGCGGACAGGAAGAGAAGGCCCAGGGGGATGAGCTGAAGGATGAGAACGGCCGGACCTACCACTTGGTGAAAAATGAGGACGGCACGGAAACAGCCCGGTATGACAACGGCGAGGAAGTAACCTTCCGCAGGGATGAGAACGATAACCTGCAGTACGTGTCCGGCGTCTCCAGCCTGCTGCCCCTGCTCATGATGAGCTATTTCATGTTCCACGGCCTGCCGGGCTACTCCGGCCATTATGACAGGAACACAGGAAGTGTGCTGAATGACCGGCCTGCCTATACGGAGCAGAAACAGCAGCAGAATACGGGAAGCGGCTCGGGAACCTATGCAGGGAATAAGAATTCCTATGAGTCCGGCAAATCTTCCGGTAATTCCACGGTGAAGGCCCCTGCCGGCGGGAAGACCGGCTTTGGCGGCGCCGGTGTGAGGGGAGGTGCGTCCTGATGGAAAAAACATTTATGGACGACCTGGACAGAAACATATTTCCCTATGTGGAATACCCGGGCTACCCCTTCCGCTATCCCACCCATCTGCCTCTCATTGTGAATAGAAAGCAGATAGAAGAAGTGCGCCGCGTGAGCGGAGAACTTTACCGTATCTTTGCCAAGGCGGTGAAGCGGGCCATGGAATGTGATGATTCCTTTATGGACGATATGGAAATCCCCAAAAAGCTTCGGAAATATCTCCACGGCGGCAATGCCATGAAGGACCTGCCCACCTGGATTTCCCGCTTTGACTACGTCATTGAAGAGAAGACAGGACGCATCCGCATGGTGGAAATCAATGCGGATACCCCCTGCGCGGAAATCGAGGCCTACTATGCCAACGGCGTGGCGGCCCGCTATTTCGGAAAGGATAATCCAAATGCCTTTGAAATGAACGGTCTCCGCAGCTTCCTGCTGGATGTGTATCTCCGGTGCTGTGGAAATATGAGCGGTGAAGAGCTGGAAGCCCATCCCATCCTCTTTTCCTGTTTCCATGACTACATCGAAGATTTTGGAACCACAAAATTTCTCATGAATGCCATGAAAGAAGCGGTGCCGGAGGACGTGAGGCCCCATATCCTCTTTGAGACTTTCTACAACCTGGCCGTCATGGAAGACGGCAGCGTGGCCCTCCCTGACGGAAGGACCGTTTCCTTCCTCTACCGCATGCACCCCATGGAAATCCTCATCGAAGAAACAGCGGACCAGGACGGCTCCTCCCTGGGAGAGCTCATGATGGAAGGCTACAGGAATCACCGTTTCCACATGATGAATCCCCCCGAATCCATTATCATGCAGTCCAAAGGCTTCCAAGCCCTTCTCTACGCCCTCATGGAAGACCACGCCTTCTTCAGCGAAAGAGAACAGGAAATTATCAGGACCTACATTCCCGCCAGCTTTTTTATGCGGGATTTCCGGATGGATGAAAGAATGCCCTCCCTGTGGATCAGGAAACCCATCTGGGGCAGGGAAGGAAGGGGCATCGACATTATCAACGAAAAAGGGGAAACCCTGTACCGGAAAGAAGTGGAAGATCCGGAAGACGTAGTGTGCCGGAACAGCGAATCCTCCCTGGTGCAGCAGTACGTGCCCCAGCAGAAAATCGTGACCAAAACGGACGTGGGTGTACTGGAAGGATATGTCACCCTCTCCTGCTTCATGCTGGGAGATAAACCCTCCGC
This sequence comes from uncultured Dialister sp., assembly GCF_937959425.1. GTDB lineage: Bacteria > Bacillota > Negativicutes > Veillonellales > Dialisteraceae > Dialister. The sequence continues at coordinate 7,308 of NZ_CALGPS010000230.1, read as the reverse complement.
CATTTACGCCCGGTTCAGCGAAGAAAAAATTGCAGGAAATGAAGCGTACTGGATGCCGGTGCTCTATGAAGGATAGGGGGCGTGGATTGGGATAATTTAGTGGCTGGTGGCTAGTGGCACTGCTGCCGGCTATCGGCTGTCGGCTGACCGCCTTGGTGGGCGTGCAGCCGCGGAGCGGCTGGGTTCGAAGATCGGGATCGAGGATCGGGAGGCCGCCAGCGGCGGCAGGTTGTGGGCGCCCTTTAAAAAGAAGGGGCGCCATTCTGATAAAACCTTCACAACCGCCCTTGCGGGCGATGTAAAAGCGGCACCCCCTTTGGTGGTTGGCGCCACCACCTTTCCCCCTGTTCAGGGGGCACTATGGACGCTCAGCAATGTGCCACATGACTCTAATGGAAAGCATTGAGAGGCTTATTCTCCCCCCTGAATAGGGGGGAGTCCGGCGCAGCCGGATAGGGGGTGGCCGCGTTAGCGGCCAATTCCGCAGAATGTTCGGCACGATTTATGCAGAAGAAAGGTATTCCTGTAACGTAAGGCTCCTTCCACTGGAAGGAGCTGCCCGATAGGGCTGAGGATAGGCCTTTGCTGAGCAAAGGCGCCGCCGATAGGCGGATTTTCACGAATGTGTCACATCAGGCCCCGATGGGGCCTCGGCCTTTCTGCGAAAGGCATGCTATCCTCCGTCGCCTGCGGCGACACCTCCTTCCAGAGGAAGAAGGCTTTTGCACTTCGCCATGTACCCTTGGTGACACAAAAGGTATTCCCGTAACGTAAGGCTCCTTTCTCAGAAAGGAGCTGGGCGGAGCCCTGAGGATAGGTCTTGAAGATAGCTCCAAGCCAATATGAGTCAAATTAGGCCCCATTGGGGCCTCGGATTTTCTGCGAAAATCCGCTATCCTCCGTCGCTTCCGGCGACACCCCCCTTCCAGAGGAAGGGGGCTAACGCACTACCTCATGCAGCAGAAAGCTCATCCCGTAACGCTGACTTCATACTCATCGCCCGCAAGGGCGATACCACCACCCTCAGCCCGAAGGGCTGTCGCCCCCTGAGCGAAGCGAACACAACCTGCCGCCGTAAGGCGGCCATAACCCTCGCCCGCGGAGCGGGCGTCAACCTTCCCCTCTGAACCCTTGGGGCCAAAAGGGGCACAATAGGGGAAAGGAAAGTCGTCATCATTTGTAAACTACATAATGTAGACAGTTGACAAACGGCTCGCATGATTTTATAATGTATCCATCAACAGGAGGTTATCATGAATCAGAATCATTCTATCCGTATGCAGGTGCTGTGCGCCCTGTTTGCAGCTGTCACTGCAGTTTGTTCGCAGATTACTATTCCTATCCAGCCGGTGCCCATTACCCTTGGTACTTTCGCGGTGCTCATGGCCGGCGGGTTCCTGGGGAAGAGGTACGGGCTTCTGGCCATTATCATTTATCTCCTTCTCGGTATGGCAGGAGTTCCGGTGTTTTCCATGATGCGGGCCGGCTTTTCGGTGATTGCAGGTCCGTCGGGCGGATTTATCATCGGCTTTGCACCCATGGCCTTTGTGGTGGGGCTGATTTCCGAAAAACTGGGCTATTCCTTTAAGAATATGATGGCTGCCACCATTGCAGGTACGGCGGTATGCTACATTTTGGGGCTGGCATGGTTTATGTTCCTCACCGGTACCGGTATTTGGGCGTCCATGGTGATGTGCATGTTCCCCTTCCTGCCCGGTGACTTTGCCAAAATCCTTTTGGCTTCTTTCCTGGTGAGCAAGTACAGAAGAAGACTGGTGGGAGAATTTTAAGAGATCATGCAGCGGAAGGGAAACCTTCCGCTTTTTTGATAAGGGAGACAATATGGAAGAATTGATGAAAGCCCTCTGCACGGCCTGGGAGGACGAGTGGCAGGGCATGGTGATGGGAGAGCTCCGATACAGCAAAGGTGAGGGAGAAGCCGATGGACCCTGTGAAATTTCCTGGTCCGGCAGAAAAATCATCAGGATTCGGGCGGTGAAGGGAACTGGGCGCATGGAAATCCTTCTTTTTCCTTTTTCCGGAAAAACAGAGGGGAAGAAAAGGGAGGATAAGGGAACCTTTTGGCATACATTCCCCGCAGAGGAGGTCCGTTCCTTCAGCCTTGCCCTGGGGGACCACAATGCAATTCATCAGTCCGCCCATCCTGTGGTGAGCGGATTCCAGACTGCCTATGCTCTTACGAAGGGAAAAAATTTTGAAAGGATCCGTATCCGTTTTCACCATCTCCTCTATGCGGGAGATGCGGTGTATTTGAAAAAAGAGGGAAATACGTTTTACGGGTCTTCCCAGGTTTTGTGTTTTGAGGCGGTGATGGAATGAACCGGGTATTTCTTGTAGGCGGCCTTCGGAGCCATATAGGCATCAGGAACGGCATCTTCAAAAAAGTAAGGCCCGAGGTGCTGGGAGGCATGGTAGCGAAGGCGCTCTGTGAAAGGTATGACCTTACCTGCCCGGACGCCCTCATCTGCGGCAACGCCGTGGGCCCTGGAGGAAATATAGGCCGCCTTCTTCTTCTGGAAGGAGGACTCCCGGAGCGGGTGCCTGCCTTTACTATAGATCTCCAGTGTGCTTCGGGACTGGCGGCTATCCACATGGCTGCCCTTGCAATTATGGCTGGGGAGTGGGACGCCGTGCTGGCAGGCGGGGCGGAAAGCGCATCCCTCCAGCCCATCCGGCGGTATGCAGACAATGATGAAAGAAGCCATCTTAGAAATCCTGTTTTCACAGCGGCCCAATTCCGGCCCGGCGAATTCGGCGATGACGCCATGCTGCTGGGAGCGGAAAGGGCGGCGAAGGCGGCGGGCATTTCCAGAGAGGAAGCGGATGAGGCGGCCCTTTTAAGCCAGGAAAGGGCGAAGAAAACGGCAGAGGAGGGTCTTCTGGATGATGTCATCCTTCCCCTTTTCGGAAGCAGCCGGGATGAAGCCATCAGGAAGCGCATGTCTCTGAAGCTCCTGGAAAGGGCGCCCCGGGTCACCGATTTTCCCGGCGGCATCTTGACCGCCGCCAATACCTGCACCATTAATGACGGCGCCGCCTTCGTCCTTCTGGCTTCCGAAAGGTGGATGAAGGAAAGGGGACTTTCCCCTGTGGCGGAAATCGAAGGCTTTTCCATGGTGGGGAGCGACTCTGCCGTGCCGCCCCTGTCGGCGGATCGGGCCGTTTCTTCCCTCCTTCGGGATAAAGGCCTTTTCTACAGCGATGTGGATGCCTTTGAGTATAACGAAGCCTTTGCAGTCATCAGCGCCGATTTTCGGAAAAAACACAGAGACGTGGCGGACCGGCTGAACCTCTGGGGCGGAGCTTTGGCCTACGGCCACCCCTACGGCGCCAGCGGCGCGGAAATTATGATTCACCTCATGAAAATCCTGGAAAAGGAAGGCGGCAGGTACGGTGTGGCCGCCATTCCCGCCGCCGGCGGCGTGGGGGAAGCCATCCTCATCCGCTCGTGGGGAAGCGGCTGGAAAGAACCGCTAAAAGAAAAGACCTGGGAGGCAGCATTTTGAAACTGTATGAGTACCTTCTCCATTGGGGAAAGAAAAAGCCGGACAGCCTCTTCTACCAGGGAGACGATTTCACCATGACCTGGAAAGAGGCTGTGGAAAAGATGGAAGCGGAAAAAGAATGGATGGAGCGCCATATGCCTGCCTCCTCCCTCCTTGCCATTTACATGCACCGGAATGAAAAACAGCTTCTCTATTTCCTGGCGGCGGAATATGCCGGCATGGTGCCCGTCCTTTTCCATGAATACCTGAAGGAAGAGGAAATCGGAGCCCTCATAGAGGAACAGCATATAGGAGCCATCCTCTCCGACAGCCCTCTGCCGTCCCTGAAACTTGAAAAAGAAGGAAATCTCTATTTCTGGGCGGGGAAAGCATCCTCTCCTGCCGCAGACTTTGGCGTCCTCACCTCCGGCAGCACAGGACTTCCTAAAGTCCTCTACCGCAGGGATGAAAGCTGGGCGGACTTCTTCCCTGTGCAGGATCGCATATTTCAAGTGGACGAAACATCCCGCCTCTTCTTCCACGGCTCCCTGGCCTTCACAGGCAATCTGAACATGGTGATGGACTTCCTCTCCGAAGGCGCCTCCCTCCATGGCACAAACCGCCTTTCCCCGAAGGTATGGATGGGCCGCCTTCAGAAAGAAGGTATCACCCATATCTACATGATTCCCTCTAAACTGTCCCCCCTGTCCAAAGTGAAAAGAAAAGCAGAAACCGTCACCCACATCCTCACCGGCTCCCAGCTTATGACCGCCTCCCTTTTCCGGCGGCTCACAGGAAGATTTCCGGCGGGCCATGTAGTCCTCTACTACGGCGCCTCGGAACTCTCCTATATTTCCTACATTGAAGGGAAAGATATCCTCCAGGCCCCGGACAGCGTAGGCCGCCCCTTCCCCGGCGTCAAAGTGTCCATCGAAAAGGGGGAAATCATGGTGGACACCCCCTACGGCATCGAAGGCATTTCCATGCCCTGCACCTGCCACGACCTGGGAAGGCTCGACGAAAAAGGAAACCTCCATTTCCTGGGGCGGCGGGAAGATATGTACCATATTCAGGGCAACCACGTGCCCCGGCAGAAAGTCCTTTCCTGCCTCCTTATGACAGAAGGTGTGGAAGACGCGGAAATCGTGGCCATGAAACAGGAAAACGGCGACGACCGCATCATCGCCTTTCTGGCAGGCCCGGAAAGGGAAACAAGGGACATCGTAAAAAATCTCTCCGCCCACCTGAAGCCTTGGGAAATCCCCTCCCGCTTCATCTCCCTTCCCGCCATCCCCAGAACTTCTACAGGGAAGACGGATAGGAAGAAACTGGTGGAAATGGCAAAGGCGCCTCTCGGCGCCAGGGTTGACGCCTGCTGTGCAGGCAAAGTTTGACAGCGCCTTTGGCGCTGAGGGTTCTCAGGTTTGACACGGCCTATGGCCGTGAGGGTTGTGGTGGGCGCCTTTTAAATAATAGAAGGGGCGCCAGTATGATAAAACCTTTACAACCGCCCTGCGGGCGCGGGAAATGCACCCCTTCCGCCGCCGCAGGCGGCCATAACCTTCGGGGCGACGCCCCGTCAACATTCCCCTCTGAACCTTTTGAACTCGGGCCACTCCGTGGCCCTATGTGATACAATACTCGTAAGAGGTGGTCGAGATGGATGCACAGGAACGGCGGCAGAGGGTTTTAGACATTCTGAAAGAGGGAGAAAGGGTAAGAGGCACGGAGCTGGCGAAGGCGCTGGGGGTGAGCCGGCAGATCATTGTAGGAGATGTGGCTCTTCTGAAGGCAGGGGGCGTGCCTGTCATTTCCACGCCCCGGGGGTATTACATGAAGAAGGAGTCCCGGGGATATCTTCGCACCCTGGTGTGTTTCCACAACCGCCGGCGGACGGCAGAGGAACTGAGGCTCATTATTTCCCTGGGCGGCATGGTGCATAATGTGTCTGTGGAGCATGAAATCTATGGCAGCATCATCGCCAATTTGGAAATCAAAAACAGGGACGACGTGGATGATTTCATCCGCCGCATGAAGATGAAGAAGGCGCCTCTCCTTTCTACCATAAGCGGCGGCATTCACAGTCATCTCATCGAAACGAAGGGGGAGAAGGAAATGGACATGGTGGAAGAGGGGCTCCGTAAAGCGGGATTTCTTTATGAGGACAGGCAGGTGAATCTATGAAATCATGGACAGTATCACAGACAGAAGCAGGCACCACGGCCTGGAAATACGTGACACGCCTCCTTCCGGCAGCCGCCGGCGGTCTGCTCCGAAAAAGTATGAGGAAAAAGAATATCACCCTCAACGGGAAGAAAATGGAAGGAAAAGAAAAACTCTCTGCCGGTGACCGGATAGATGTCTGGTTCTCCGATGAGACCATTTCCAAATTTCAGGGAGAAATCATAAAGACAGAGAAAAAGCCCCTTTCCTTCTTTCCCTCCTGTATTGTCTATGAAGACGAAAATGTGCTGGTGCTGAATAAGCCAGCCGGCCTTCTTTCCCAGGGAGACGGCAGCTGCAGTCCCTCCCTGAACGACGGCCTTCTTTCCTATTTAAAAGATGAAATCACCCCGGCCTTCCGCCCCTCCATCTGCAACAGGCTGGACAGAAACACCAGCGGCATGGTGCTGGCAGGCAAAAACATGGCTGCCCTGCAGACATTGAACGAACTCATCCGCACAAGGGCGGTTGAAAAAATTTACAGCGCCGTTGTTTTCGGCAAAACAGAAAAACAGGGCACCTTCAAAGGCTGGATGGTAAAAGATGAAATCAAAAACAGAGTCCTTTATCTGGACCATGAAGAAACAGGCGCCAGATCCGTGGAAACAAGTTATGAACGGATAGCAGTGGGGAAATGGGGAAATGAGCTTGTAAGCCTGGTCAAAGTCCATCTCATCACCGGACGCTCCCACCAGATCCGCGTCCACTTCGCCAACGCCGGCCATCCCCTCCTGGGAGACCGGAAATACGGTACCAAAGAGAGCATTGCATTATCTACAGCCTGCCACATCAAAAGGCAGCTCCTTCACGCCGGAGAAATCCGTTTCCCCGATAACCTTCCGGCGCCGCTTGAAGCACTCTCCGGAAAAACATTCACCGCAGACCTGCCGGAAGATATGAAGAATTTTATGGTTTCGGAGATTCGCGTCAATCACGGAAATGATAAACCATAAATCATAAATTAAAAAATCAGCTCCTTCTGGGGCTGATTTTTTTCTGTAAAAAGACAGCACAAAAACACGGATACAAATCCGTGCCACACAGTATTGCGGGCCTCTGGGGAAGCGCTGATTCAATCATTGTCTGCTTTTATTCTTGAAATTTTATGCAATGCAAGGAATGGGATGACGCGAATAGCGAGCTATTTAAGGAATCCCATGACGAAGCAGTACATAAAATTTCTTATAAAAGCAGACTCTGTGAATGAATCAGTGCTTCCCCAAAATCAGGCGGCAACGCTAAACTGCAGGAAAAAACTGCGTCAACCCTGCTCTTGTCGTCCGGGAATGCGGGCTCATGCTGCAAAGGATGATATCCGTGTTTTTTGTTTTGTTGTCATACTTTTTTACGAATCTGCAGAATTCGTTCCGACATCTCTGGGCCCCGGGAAGTCGGGGAGGGAAATCAGGAGTTTGTATACAGGGATTCATGGTATCCTTTCTGTCAAAGCTGCATTCCGGCCGGAATATTCGCGATATACATGACAGATGGGAATAGAATCCTTCCATGGAGTTTCCTGATTTCCTTCTCCATACATTTATATTGCATAAGCCCCTCATTTTTACAACCTGCCTTTATA
>NZ_CALGPS010000229.1 GCF_937959425.1 uncultured Dialister sp. | reverse complement strand
GATGGGAGTCCAAACCCCGAAATAGATATAATTTCACGGGACTTCAGGTTGTTAACAGATCGCTCTCTGGTGCATATCGTGCTAAAAAGAATTGGTGGCTCCCGTCAGCGTATCGTATGGCTCTCACTCGCGTATTAGGTGGTTCTCATGGTGCGTAATACTCACATACTTGCTGTATCCCTTTACTTCTCTTAAAATGCGATTGAATTTATTTCTGTTTTGCGTATAATACAGATAAGGGCTATTTGATTTTTATATTTCATCTCGGTCCGGTGACGATGTCTTATGAGACATCGGATAGCTTTAACAATGTCAAGGCTCCTTTCAGAATGGTGGTAATCATCCTGAAACGTGAAAGAAATGCATTTCTTTCACGTTTCAGCGGACACTTGCTACACGGTATGAATTCGAGCAAGGCTAGCAGGCACTCTGCAATCGCAGTAACTGCCTGTAATGTGTTGGCTGGTGATTCTGTCTCCAGTATATCACAGAGAGTTAAACATGTTGGATAGGGGAGTAATCCGGTTTGCTTTTCGTCCCATTAGCTATAAGGATCTATCCACCTTGGCTAATGGGATTTTTAAGTGGGACTTATGTGAGGATGTTGCATATGGATGCGGATATGGAAATTAGAAAGGAAATCGAAGGGAAAAATATCTCTTATATCCATTTTGACCGTAGAATGAAACTGACAAATCATTTGTGGAGCTGCATAACAAATAAACAGTGGGTACTCAGGCATGGATTTTATCCGTTTATCCATATTAAACGGCCTAAGTACCATAAATCCTGGTCAACGGATTCTTCGGGGAAAAGAATAGGAAAAGATGATGGGCCAAAATATCGAGACATACTCTATGCAGCACATAAAGATGCATGGATTTATAGATACTATGGAGCTCTGTTTAACAGACAGTATAATCAATATCTGGGGAATAAGGGTATTGATGATTGTTCTATTGCATATAGGACAAATAAGAAGGGTAAATCGAATATTTCATTTGCAGAGGAAGCGTTGGCCTTTATTAAGTTCCATAAGCCCTGTTATGTTATCATAGGCGATTTTACGCATTTTTTTGATTTTCTTGATCATGCTTACCTGTTGAACCAGATTCGTTATGTTTTGGACAGTCAATATATTCCTGATGATATATATTATGTATTGAACTCTCTCCTGCATTACAGTTACGTTGATTACGAAGGGATTACATCCTATAAAGGGATGACACATCAACAGCTTTGCCAGTGTCAAACAGTTTTGACAATTCAGGAATTCCGGATTCTTTCCAGAAAGAAACAGAGAAAATCTAAAGACGACAAGTTTATTATAAAGGTAAATAGAGAACATTTCGGTATTCCGCAGGGGTCCCCCATGAGTGGGGTACTGGCAAATATCTATATGATTCAATTTGATGAGAAGATATTTAAATTAGTGCAGACATATCATGGAATATACCGCCGTTATTCAGATGACTTTATTATTGTTATTCCGGAAAAATATGCAACGGAAGAACAGTATCAAAAAATGATTTATCAGTTGCAGGAAATATTTGACCAGAGGAGTACATATACAGGAAAGTATCTGGTTAAATTATCACCGGAAAAGACTAAGAAATATCGTGTTAGTACAGACTTGATTATTTATAATGCGCAAGAGGAGCAGAGTATAATTTCCTTTTTAGGGTTTTCTTACGATGGAAAGAGGGTTTATATTAAAGACAGTTCTGTAAGGCGGTACTATAGTCATGCTTATAGCAAGATTGATCACGTTGTGAAGCAAAATGCCCTGCTTAGCCAGCTTGGGAAGAATAAAAGGAGAACTACAAATTTATATACGTTGTATAGCATACCTGGATTATATAGAAATATCAGTAAGATTAAGCGAGGGTCAAATTTTCCAGTGTATTCCCAAAGGGCACATTTTATCTTCCAAAAGAATTTCAAGAATGAAAATCAAACCGGCCTTGTAGCCCAAAGGCATATGAGGCAATTAAGAAAACGACTTAAGTCAAAAAACTAGCCGGTTAGAGTGAATATTACGCCGCTTCAGAGCCACTCAGTACGCGTACGAGAGCCATGGGATACGCGGGGAGACAGTCAGACTGCAGACTGCAGACGATCAGACGGAAAAAGGCAGATTTGAGGACAGAGATTTGAGAATTAAGGAGTAGAGACGGTCAGATTTCAGACTTCAGATAGGTAATGCGGCTTGTGACGTAGATTCCACTTACGTCGGGCTGCATGGCGGCGTGAGATTTCTCGACTCCGCTTTGCTGCGCTCGAAATGACAGGGATGGGAGACTTCAGACAATCAGACGACAGAAGGTAGAATTGAGATTTGAGTTTTGAGAATTGAGGATATGAAGACAATCAAACTGTGCCACTACAAAGAAACCCGGTGTCTCCAATTGCCCGTCATGCCCAATGAGTTCGGTGTCTGCATGGTCTACGGCCGCTGCTGCACGGGGTGCGACGGCGCGCGCCAGGCATGAGCCTCCCGTCATTTCTGCCCTGTAGGGGATTTCTGAAGTCCTGAGTTTCTTTGTGGTTTTCAGCTTACGCTGATTTTTTTACCTTTCCGGAAAAGGTGGAGGGGAGAAAGGCGGTACCCTTTTTGAATTCTGGTATTCCATTCTTGCATTTCCTATGGCCATCTTGGAAATATATGGAATGCTTTCTTTCAAAACCGCGGGCCTTTTCATGTCCCTCTACTATATACATACCGCGAGATGGAAAAATGAGAAGTAGTTTTTGAAAGAATTTTCAAGTTTTTTCTTAGCAGAATAAGGGAGGCAGAAGCTGAAGGTACTCTGGCAGCTGATAGCAGAGGGGGCATACTTACCTTGAATAACGGCAGGGATTGCAAATAATGAGAAATTTTCTTATAATGAGAGCAGATAGTAATAAATGAAATCAGGCTTGTTTATGTCCTAAGGTTGAGGTTTATATGCAGCTTATTGGGTATCACGGGACAAGTGAAGATGGGTGCAAGGGAATCTTGAGGGATAAGAGGTTTAAGTGTTCTACAGGTAATTCCCAATGGCTGGGTGACGGTGTGTATTTCTTTCAGGATGACAGGCATCAGGCATATATGTTTTTCAAAAATAAGTTTGGTATGCAGAATGTTAGAAGACATGAAGAAATACATGTTTTGAAAGCTAATATCCAGGCTGAGGATGATAATGTGATTGACCTGGTAACGGATGAAGGTAGACGACAGATAGATGACTTTAAGAGGACATTTGAACAGGATTTTGGGAAAAAGGTTATACATCAGTTGACGGATACAGCTCTTTTGAATTTATTGTATAAAAGTGTTCCGTATGATCTGGTTCGTGCAGTGTATGATGTACCTAGCAAAAATAAGAAAAATAAGAAGTGGGAACATCATTATAGAAGAGCACAGATTCAAATTTGCGTAAAGAATCAAGATTGTATAGATTTTGATTCACTTAAGGAGGTGTGTTGTGATGACTTTAGATGAAAGATTGTCATTGCTTTGGGAAACGTTGCAAAAGCTTACACCTGAAGAAATCGATAAAGAATTGGAAGGGGCCGGGGCACCTTTAAGGGAAGAAAAGGCACTGCTCTCTACAGAAATTGTATCTAATCCGGCTGATATGATGATAACGGATTTTAAGTCTGAAGAAAGCGTTACGCAGATAATTCCTACCACTACTACAGAAGGACGGGGCAGTATGCCATATGAAGGTGGTATTGTTTCAAATAATTTGAGGGCTGCATAATGGACGATTTATCGGATTTTAGGTTTCTTGGTTATCAGATTGTAAAGATTACATATCATATTAATGATGTAAAGAATCCTACTGAACAGACAAAACTTACCCACAAAATTCTTGTCTCTGTTAGTCCGGAGAATTTGGATGATGGCAGGACACGCTTGGAATGTAATATTTCTGCTTCGACGATGCCGGTGGAAGACGATGTGCCTGGTGAAGCGGTGTTCGATCTTCAGATCATTATGATTGGAAGGTTTAAAGGACCGAAGAATATTTCAGAGTCAGATTTCAAGAAATTTTTAAATCTTAATGGGGTAGCGACTTTATTGCCTTTGTTACGTGGGGCGGTAACTTCTATTACACAGGCTATCAATTTGCCTCAGCCTATCGTTCTTCCTTTATTTAATGTGTATAATATGCCCCAGAATCAGAATGGGGAAGGTCAGTAACATGTTAGTATACTTTCTGCATAATAACTCCTTGATTTTCAGTAAAAAAGGAACTGAATTTCAAGGAGTTATTCTTATATAGCCGGTTTTCTTTCTGTTAATCAGTGAGAATCAAATAATGCAATAGGTAGAAAAATTTTGAGGTTATGTTCGAAATGACAGGGGGCTTTGCCAGAGAATCAGAAATCAGACTTCAGACAATCAGACGGGGGGAGAATTGAGGACAGAGATTTGAGAATTGAGGAGTAGAGACGGTCAGATTTCAGACAGGGGAAGAGATTTGAGGTTTGAGAATTGAGGAAGAAGAGACAATCAGACGGTCAGACTTCAGACAATCAGACTGGCAGTGTGGCTTGTGGCGTAGACTTCGCTTACGGCGGCTGGCATGGTGGTGGGAGTTGTCAGACGTTCAGACGGTCAGACGGGGGGAAAGAGATTTGAGGTTTGTGACTCTGACCTATCCTCAGCCCCATCGGGCAACTCCTTTCTGAGAAAGGAGCCTGCGTTACGTTCTATGCTGTGGGGTCATTGGAGAGGGGGCAGCATAGTGCCGGGAGATTTGGGGGTTCCGCTTTGCTGCGCTGGAAATGACGGGAGGGAGATTTGCCCCCTATCTTATTGTCCCACCGCTTTAGCGGGTGGGAAGGTGGTATGCAGTACCAAAGGGGGCTAAGATTTAAGGTGGGTAGAGATAATCAGATGAGAGATTATCAGACTCCAGACGAGGATAAGGAGAATGGGGAAAGAGGTTTGAATTTTAAATAGATTTCAGGTAGATATAATGAAAATCATCGTGACCGGCGGCGCCGGATTTATCGGTTCTAATTTTATATTTTACATGATGAAGAAGTATCCGGACTATCGCATCATCTGTCTGGACAAGCTGACCTATGCGGGAAATCTGTCTACTCTGGCACCTGTCATGGATAAGCCGAATTTCCGCTTTGTGAAGATGGATATCTGCGACAGGGATGCGGTGTATGGCCTCTTTGAAGAGGAGCATCCGAATGTGGTGGTGAACTTTGCGGCAGAATCCCATGTGGATCGGTCTATCATGAATCCGGAAATCTTCCTGGAAACGAACATCATCGGTACATCAGTCCTTATGGATGCCTGCCGGAAATATGGCATAGAGCGGTATCATCAGATTTCTACGGATGAGGTGTATGGTGACCTGCCGCTGGACAGGCCGGATCTTTTCTTTACGGAAAAGACGCCGCTCCATACCAGCTCTCCCTACAGCAGTTCCAAGGCCGGGGCTGATCTTCTGGTAGGTGCATACCATCGCACCTACGGCCTGCCCTGCACCATTTCCCGCTGCAGCAATAACTACGGACCCTACCAGTTTCCGGAAAAGCTCATTCCCCTCATGATGATGAATGCTCTGGCGGATAAGCCGCTTCCGGTATATGGAGATGGAAAGAACGTAAGGGACTGGCTCTACGTGGAGGACCACTGCAAAGCCATCGACCTCATCATCCATAAAGGCACCGTAGGAGAAATCTACAACATCGGCGGCCATAACGAAATGGCCAATATCGATATCGTAAAGCTCATTCTCAAGGAACTGGGCAAGCCGGAGAGCCTGATTACCTATGTAAAGGATAGAAAAGGCCACGACCGCAGATACGCCATCGACCCAGCGAAAATCCACAAGGAACCGGGCTGGCTGCCGGAGACGAAATTTGCGGATGGAATCAGGAAGACAATCTGCTGGTACTTGGACAATAAGGAATGGTGGCAGGATATCGTAAGCGGAGAGTATCAGAATTACTATAAGAAGATGTATGGGGGAAGATAGTGGGACAGTGAGTAAGTGAGACAGTGGGACAGTGGCGCTGTCGGCTGTCGGCTGACCGCTGTCCGTGGGCTATCGGCTTTCAGCGTGCCTTCGGCAATCCCCCCCTCGCCACTGCGTGGCCCTCTCCCCCCTGACAAGCAGTGGGGCGCAAGAGAGTATATAGGCGCTCGCCACCCACCCCTGAACAGGGGTGGGCAAGGGAGGTAGCAGCGCGGTTCTTTTTTCCTCCATAAGCTTGCCCACCCCCCCACAAGGGGGTGGGGGGACCACGTTAGTGGTGGAAGGGGGCGCCACCGTAGGCGGCAGGACTAAAAGGGAAGGCGCCTAAAAAAATAAAAGGCGCCTCTTTTATATGGCTGCCGCAGGCAGCTGACCCCTTCCGGCTCGCTGCGCTCGCCACCCACCCCTGGACAGGGGTGGGCAAGAGACGCAGTGGCAGGTGGCTTTTTCTCCCCAAACTTGCCGTTTATCGCTTGCGAGGAGAGGGGACTGCGCCTCTATCCCAAACTTGCCCACCCCCGCACTCGGGGGTGGGGGCCACGTCAGTGGTGGAAGGGGGAGGCCACGTAGCGGCCTGTGCTTGCAAAGCGGGCACAATCGCTAAAAGCTAATTGCCAAAAGCTAACTGCTCATTCCTCTCCTTTTCCCATTTGCCGACCCCTTCCGGCATCGCTGCGCTCGCCACCCACCCCTGAACAGGGGTGGGCAAGAGGAGTAGTGCCGGGGGCTTTTTCTTCCCAATCTTTCCTTTCACCGCTTGCGAGGCAGGGGACTGCGCCTCTATCCCAAACTTGCCCACCCCCACAAGGGGGTGGGGGACCACGTTAGTGGTGGAAGGGGCAATGCTATTGCGTTAAGGCATCGACCGAAAAAAAGTTGTCATTTTGAATGA
>NZ_CALGPS010000228.1 GCF_937959425.1 uncultured Dialister sp. | reverse complement strand
ATGTGTTTCAGCTCTATTGAAACTCTGAGTCGAGAGATCTCCCGCCACAGTGCTGTCCGTACCATAGAGGACTGAGATTTCTCCACTCCGCTTCGCTGCGGTCGAAATGACGATAAGGGTGTCCGCCGTATAGTCATTTCCGAAGACACCGGATGACGCCATTGCTGCTGCGCCCCACCGTCATCTCGAGCGGGGCGTCGTGGCGATAAGGAGAAGATGTGTTTCAGCTCTATTGAAACTCTGAGTCGAGAGATCTCCCGCCACAGTGCTGCCCGTACCATAGAGGGTTGGGATTTCTCCACTTCGCTGCGCTGCGGTCGAAATGACGATAGGGCGGGGTGGCACTGGTACCATTGGAGGACTGAGATTTCTCCACTCCACTGCCGACCGTCGAAATGACGATAGGGCGCCTGTATCATTCAAAGAGTGCGATTCCCGTCAGACCTTTTCCTATGCCTATGGGCGGTTAATAAATATTTCCTTTCTGCAAATAAATCAACAGACTCTATCAATAAATCTGATAATTATCATAATTAAATATGAATATCAAATTTGTTATTCTCTAATAAAAGTGATATAATAAATTCATCCGGAAAGGGTCCTGATTTCCGGAATGGAAAAGGAGGAAATAGAAGGGCAGAGGAAACACGGTCACTCGCGCTTGTTCTTTTTCATGCTTTTTTCACAGTCACAGGATACTCTGTATTTCAAAGGAGCGAAGAACATGAAAAAGATTCTCGCAATTGCAGTTGCAGCTGCACTGACTGCTGGCGTATCTGCCTTCGCAGCAAATCCATTTTCCGATGTTTCCACCGATGACTGGGCATACCAGGCCGTATCCGACCTCTCCGACCAGGGTGTCGTAGAAGGATACCCCGACGGCACCTTCAAAGGCGAAAGAAACATTACCCGTTATGAACTGGCTCAGATCATTGCCCGCCTCATGGCAAAAGAAGACCAGCTGAACGCTGAACAGCGTGCAACCCTTGATAAACTGGCTGGCGAATACGCTGACGAACTGGCTAACCTGGGCGTTCGCGTTTCCAACCTGGAAAAGAAAGTGGGCAACATTTACTGGTCCGGCGATGCTCGTATGCAGTACCAGCACAACCTGGACGGCGCTAAAGACCATAGCGATACCTGGAACGGCCGTATGCGTATCAATGTAAAAGGCCAGGTCAATGACCAGGTAACTGTCAATGGCCGTTTTGTCAATGAAATGGACTTCAAAGACAGCGATTCCAGCGATACCTCCATGGACCGCATTTACACCCAGTGGACACCTAACGACAAGACCACCGTTAACATGGGCCGTTTCGGTGTAGCCCTCGACCAGACCGGTACCTTCTGGGATGAAGACGGTATTTTCGACGGCGTCAACGCAGCCTGGGACAATGGCAAAATCGGCGTAGAAGCAGGCTATGGCCGTTTCAAAGATGCCGGAAATGAAGTGGCTGAGGATGATGAAAGCGGTATGTGGAAAGACAGAGCTTCCACCGAAGCATGGTATGGCAAACTGACCGGCCACTTCAATGACCGCGCAGACCTCTCTGCCTTCTACCTGGAAAATACCCACAAAGCAAATGGTACCGAAGGCATTGACAATGGTAGCCCGAAAGCCCATGTATGGGGCGCCGGCACCACCGTTGACCTGGGCGGCAACTTCAACCTTGACGGCGACTTCGTTCAGACAAAACTGAACAAAGGAAACGGCCACGCCAACCTCTGGACTGCAGGCCTTACCTACGGCGCAGTAGACACCGACAAACCAGGCACCTGGCAGCTGGGCGTTCACTATGTGAAATCTGACTACGGTGCTATGCTCCTCGGCAACTCCGCCCTGGACCTCACCGACCAGCTGGACTACGGATATGATAACAACGCAGACGTTCACTTCTGGGTAGCCCGCGCAGGCGTAGCACTCCAGAAGAACGTAGAACTGGACGCTTACTACAACTTTGCAGCTAAAGCTTCCGGCAGCACCGAAGATCCCGACGACACCTGGGGCATCGAACTGAACTACGCATTCTAATGGGAATGAAAAAAGAACTCCTTCGGGGGTTCTTTTTTATTGGTCAGAAAAACTTGCCCCCAAAAAACTTGCCTCCCCCTGCCTGCGTGGCGGAGGGGGACCGCGTGCACTTTAAACTTGCCTCCCCCTGCAGGCAAGTAGAGGGGACCGCGTGCACCTAAAACTTGCCTCCCCCTGCCTGCAGGGGGAGGGGGACCACGATAGTGGTGGAAGGGGTTAGTACATGGAGAGATGAATCATAAGTGCTTTTCACTATTTCGGAGATTCCCCCTTTGGTGCCTGCGGCACCACCTTCCCCCCGCTCCGCGGTGGGACAACAACCCGCTTTGAACGTAGCGTAACTTATGACAATAGAGTTAAGAATGAAGAGGCTTATTCTGTCCCCTGAATAGGGGAAAGTCCGGCGCAGCCGGATAAGGGGTGGCCACCTGCGGTGGCCAATTCAGCAGGATGATACTTGATGAGATGTGTCATAAGTGCTTCTTACCATCACGGAGATCCCCCCCTTGTTGGCTGGCGCCACCACCTTCCCCCCGCTTCGCGGTGGGACTATGGGCGCTGGGCATTTCGGGTAATTGGCGTGTGGGGCAGTAATGGCGGGAAAACCATACAACCGGGCTGGCGCCCGTGGAAATACACCCCTTCTGCCGCCTTCGGCGGCGTCTTTCCACGGAGGGGCAGATTTTAGCGGCGCTATGTTTTGTGGTACTTATGAGGTAACGGCTTATCTGCGGTTTATTCTGTCCCCTGAATAGGGGAAAGTCCGGCGCAGCCGGATAAGGGGTGGCCACCGCAGGTGGCCAATTCAGCAGAATGGTACACGGAGAAATGAATCATATGCTCCTTGTACCATTCCGGCAGTTCCCCCTTTGGTGGCTGGCGCCACCACCTTTCCCCCTATTCAGGGGCACTATGGGTGCTGGGCAGTGTGCCACATATGACACAGAAGGAAAATGTAGAGAGGCCCTGTTCTGCTCCCGCATGCGGGGGAAGTCCCGCGCAGCGGGAAAGGGGGAATGCATTTCCATCGGGCCGAAGGCCCGGTTTGCCTGTTTTCCCTTGCCCGCCAGGGCGGCTCCCAGGTTTTATCAAAAATGGCGCCCTTTTAATTTCGGGGCGCCCACATTCATTTACCATTTACAATTCACCATTTACCATTTTCTTAAGGCGCCCACCACAACCCTCTGAACCCTCACGCCGAAGGCGTGTCCATCATAAAAAATATCTATATGCACTAAAAGATAAAATTGAATAGCAGTCATTCTTTCTTGCAAAGAAAAAGGAAGAGGAAATAGGGGAAATTCCCTCCCTGTCGGCGATTTCAAGGGAAATGAGACCGGTCGGGAAGCGTGGGAAGGACGGTTCACAATGGCCTCAAAAGCTGGGGATATATAAGGACTTGACAGGATACTTACCTATGGAAAACTTGATTTTAGTCACCGTTTATGGTACCCTGTACCTAGACCAAGGTCCCGCCCTCGGGACGGTAGTCAGGGATAGTACGTGAAGAAGGAAGCAGAGGAAACACGGTCACTCGCGCGAGAACTTCAGAGCGGAACTCCCGGTAGAAAAAATAGAGGGTCCATTTTCTTTTATTTTTTTTCAAAGGAGCGAAGAACTATGAAAAAGATTCTCGCAATCGCAGCAGTAGCTGCACTCACCGCTGGCGTATCCGCTTACGCAGCAAATCCATTCTCCGATGTTTCCACCGATGACTGGGCATACCAGGCAGTATCCGACCTCTCCGACCAGGGCGTCGTAGAAGGCTATCCGGATGGCACCTTCAAAGGCGAAAGAAACATTACCCGTTATGAACTGGCTCAGATCATTGCCCGCCTCATGGCAAAAGAAGACCAGCTGAACGCTGAACAGCGTGCAACCCTTGATAAACTGGCTGGCGAATACGCTGACGAACTGGCTAACCTGGGCGTTCGCGTTTCCAACCTGGAAAAGAAAGTCGGCAACATTTACTGGTCCGGCGACGCTCGTATGCGTTACCAGAGCAAGAGCCTTGACCAGAAGGATGGCTGGAATGGCCGTATGAGAATCAACGTACGTGGTCAGGTAAATGACTCCACTTACGTACAGGGCCGTTTCGACAACGAAATGGATTTCAAGGATAACGATTCCAAGAAAAATGATACAACAATGGATCAGTTGTACGTTAACCATAACTTCGGCAAAGATGTAGCTGTACGTCTTGGCCGTCAGCCCATTTCCTTCGGTGATCAGGCAGGCTGGCTGAACAATGGTCATGATGGATACGATGGTGGACAGATTGCTTATAACAATGGCAAGCTGTCTCTTGCTACCGGCTATGGCCAGTTCAACAGCACCTTTGGTGATTTTGCTTATGATGCAAAAGATAACAATAAATCTGATTTCTACTTTGCACGCGGTGCTTATGACTTCAACTTCGCTAAACTGGGCGTAGACTACATTGCTTATCAGGATAAACACAATGTAGTAGAAGAAGGCAAGATTGATGCTGCTGGCACAAAGGCTAAAGTTAACTTCGAAGGAACCAAACCTGAACTCTTCGGCGTAAACCTGAACATTCCTGTTCAGCAGTTCAATGTATTCGGTGAATACTGGAAGAACACCACCGCTCCGGATGCTCTGGAAGATACCGCTTGGAACGCAGGCCTTTCCTATGGCGCAGCTAACTGGAAGAAACCGGGCACCTGGGATCTCTCCGTTGCATACAACAACGTAGGCAATGGCGTATACCTCGGCGCTACCGGCTGGCAGACCAACATCCTTGATGCAGTTGCTAATGCTGGCAAGCTGAAATTCTGGAATGCTATGGGCGATGTAACCTTGGCTAAGAACGTACAGCTCCATGCTGAATATGCATTCGCTGCTGACGCTGATCAGGGTGAAGATCCGGACGACGCTTGGACCGTTTCCCTGAACTACAAATTCTAATTTCTGAAAAGAAAAAAGAATCCAGTTTCATAAACAAAAAAGAAGCTCTCGAAAGAGGGCTTCTTTTTTTGTGCCGCTTTCTGTGGAGTCTTGGGAGGTGGGGAACACATAGGGAAAATTGTAAATGGTAAATTGTAAATGGTAAATTGTAAATGGTAAATTGTAAATGGTAAATGAAGGTGGGCGCCTGCCGGCGCCAGTATGAATGAAAAGGTGAGCGGCGCTAAATCTTGCCATACTCAAGGGGAAGCGGCAGGGAATCTTTGAGTCATACTCTTCTTGCCCCATTACGGTGAAGTCCCGTTTTATGGGTGCTGGGCATTTCATCCTAAAGTGCTTTTCATCCCTATAAAGCAGCTCTTTCCTTTTCAAAATCTTATGATAAAATGAAGGTAAAGGAGGTGGTGTGATGGACTACGACACCATAGACGACATCTACTTGGCCGGTAAGAATCCTGAATACGATGCAGCAGCGAAAAAGCTGCTCTCCAGCAAAAAGATACTGGCTTGGATACTGAAGTACTGCGTAGAAGAATTCAAAGACTGCTCCATAGCTGATATTCGTGACCGCTATATCATAGGTATACCGGAAACGGCGTCAGTGCCGGTGCTTCCCGACGAAACCAATGCAGCTGCCATGGTGGGCACAGACCATATTTCCGGAGAGAGAACGGAAGATACCTCTGTCACGGAAGGGAAAGTCACCTTCGATATTCGTTTCCGAGCCATCACGCCACGGAACGAACTGGTACAGCTCATTATCAACATCGAAGCCCAAAGGAGCCGCCACACATCCTATCCGCTCCTGAAACGGGCCATGTACTACGTGAGCCGCCTTATTTCCTCCCAGTACGGCGTGGACTTCAACAAAGCGCAGTACGGTAAAATCAAAAAGGTCTACAGCATATGGCTCTGCATGGATGCGCCCGATGACAGAGGCGGTATTACCCGCTACCGCATGCAGGAAGAACCGGAATATGGAAATATCCTGGATGAAAAAGAAAACTACGACCTGCAGCAGGTAGTCATGGTTTACGTGGCCCATGCCCGGGCAGATATGGAAAACCGCCTGCTGAACCTGCTGGGTGAACTCTTCGTATCAGAAGACGATGCCAACAGGAAAAAGGCAGAACTGATTGAACACTATGATATTGATTTAAATGAAAACGAAGAAAGGCTGGTGAGTACCATGTGCAACCTGAGCGTAGGAGTATATGTAAGAGGGAGAGAAAGTGGAATTTTGGAAGGTAAAATAGAAACCAGTAATCAGATTGTCCTAAATCTCCTGCAGATGCATATGGGCATGGATTTCATCAAGAAAGCTACGGGACGTTCGGAAGAAGATATCAAGAAACTGGCAGAGGAAAATCATCTGCCGGTATAGGGAAGTACTGATTTATTCATAGAGTTTGCTTTTATAAGAATTTTTGTGCACTGCTTCGTTAAGAGGCTCTTTAAATAGTAAGGAATGGAAAAAAGAACTCCTTCGGGGGTTCTTTTTATTGTCTTTCCAAACTTGTCCCCCAAAAAAACTTGCCTCCCCCTGCCTGCAGGTGGCAAGCGAACTTGGGTCGCAGGGGAGCGAAGCGACCTGAGAACCAAGTGAGACGCTTCCCACCGGGGCGAAGGGGGACCGCGTGCACTTTAAACTTGCCTCCCCCTGCTTGCAGGGGGAGGGGGACCACGATAGTGGTGGAAGGGGTTGGCAAGAATCGGAATGAATCATAAGTGCTTTTCACTATTTCGGCGATTCCCCCTTTGGTGGCTGACGCCACCACCTTTACCCAAAGGGAAGCATGTCACTGGATTTTCGGGTCGCTATGCTCCCCTACAAATCCAGTTCCTTTGCCACCCCGCTAAAGCGGGGGCACTATGGGTGCTGGGCATTTTGGTCAATTTGAGTTTATAGCAGGTACAGAGGGAAAAACACACAACCGGTCTGCCTGTTTTCCTCGCCCGCCAGGGCGGTATATATTCATTGCCGCCGACAGGCGGCAATCCACAACCCTCAGCGCCGGAGGTGCTGTCAAACCTGAGAACCCTCAGCCCGAAGGGCTGTCCAACTTAAGAACCTTTTTCTCTCCTATGACTAGAAGTTGTTAAAAACCACAAAATTTAGTCATAGAGCATCTACAGTTCTCGATTTCAAAAAGTATGGGAATGAAAATGCCAAATATATGGGAATAGAATTTCCGAATATATGGGAATGAAATTGCCGAATATATGGGAATGGGATAAAATAGGGATAAAGAGGTGATTTTATGAATCGAAAAGAATATCATCCCCGTGTGATAGACGGTCAAGTGGAACGGTATTTATCGGCTTTTGGGGCGGTATGCATCGAGGGGCCGAAGTGGTGTGGGAAGACGTGGACTTCCTGTTATCACAGCAGGAGCAGCGTTTTTCTGGCTGATCCGGCAGGCAATTTTCAAAACCGGGAGCTGGCCCGTTTGAATCCGGCGCTGGTGCTGGAGGGAGAAACGCCGCGGCTGATTGATGAGTGGCAGGAGGTGCCTGCTTTGTGGGATGCTGTCCGGTACAAGGTGGATGAGAGGAATCTGAAGGGGCAGTTTATTCTGACCGGTTCTGCCACGCCGGTAAATAAGGGAATCCTTCACAGTGGTGCCGGTCGTATTGCCCGTCTTCGTATGCGTCCCATGTCTTTGTATGAATCGGGGCATTCATCGGGGGCGGTATCTCTTAAGGCGATATGCAGTGGAGCGGCAAAAGCGGAGATGACCGGTGAGGTGAAGCTCACTGATTTGATTGATTACATCATCCGCGGCGGCTGGCCGGCTAATCAGAAGGGAGATATAGAAGAGGCGGCTCTTTTACCGAAGGCCTATCTGGATGCCATTCTGGAAGATGATATTTCCCGTCTGGATGGAGTACGTCGTGATTCTCATAAAATGGAGCTGCTTCTCCGCTCTCTGGCCAGAAATGAATCGACCACCGTAAGTACCCGACGCTTGAAGAACGATATACAGGAGACAGATCATGCAGATATGGATATCAAGACGGTGACATCTTACCTGGATGTGCTGCAGCGGCTCTTCCTTCTGGATAACCAGAAGCCCTTCAGCTGGCATGTAAGGTCTTCCGTTCGCGTCAAGCAGGCGGAGAAAAGGCACTTCGCTGACCCCTCGCTGGCTGCGGCGCTGCTTAAACTGACTCCTGCCATGCTTCTTCACGATTTGGAGACACTGGGATTCCTTTTTGAGGCCCTGTGCGAGCGGGACTTACGTATTTATGGAGAAAGCTTTGGGGCAGAATTATATCATTACCAGGATTATAATGAGAAAGAAATCGATGCGGTGCTTGGCTTTAACGACGGCGAATGGGGCGCTTTTGAAATCAAACTGGGCGCCAATCAAATTGATAAAGCGGCAGAGGGACTACTGAAGCAGAAAGAAGCCATAGCAGCTGAAAGGGACGGGAAACCGCCCAAAGTACTGGGGGTCATCTGCGGACTGTCTTCTGCCTTTTACCAGAGACCGGACGGAGTTTACGTGATTCCTATTACCGCTCTGCGGCCATGAAATGGAAAATATAGGGAGAGTTTTATTTTTCTATCTTAAGGAGAAGCAAATAAAGCTTGAGGGGAGAAGAAGTGAGTCATATGCTTCCTGTCCCATTGCGGCGATTCCCCCTTTGGTGGCTGGCGCCACCACCTTTCCCCCAGCTCCGCTGGGGGCACTATGGGTGCTGGGCATTTCGGTCAATTTGAGTTTATGGAAGTTACGGAGGGAAAACCATACAACCGGGCTTCGCCCGTGGAAATGCACCCCTTTTGGTGCCTGCGGCACCACTTCCCCCGGAGGGGGAAGTTTTAGCGGCGCTATGCCTTGTGATACTTATGAGGTCATTGCTGTTCTGCGGTTTTATTCTGTCCCCTGAATAGGGTGGAAGTCCGGCGCAGCCGGATAGGGGGTGGCTGTGGAGGTCCTGCATAGGACCTCCAAGTCAGCCGAAGTTGGCCTCTAGCCTGCCCAATAAGAGGCCTTCCTTTTAGTCGGCTGACCGATGGTAGCGGCCAATTCAGAAGAATGGTACACGGAGAAATGAATCATATGCTCCTTGTATCACTCCGGCGGTTCCCCCTTTGGTGGCTGGCGCCACCACCTTTCCCCCAGCTCCGCTGGGGGCACTATGGGTGCTGGGCATTTCGGTCAATTTGAGTTTATGGAAGTTACGGAGGGAAAACCATACAACCGGGCTTCGCCCGTGGAAATGCACCCCTTTTGGTGCCTGCGGCACCACCTTCCCCCGGAGGGGGAAGTTTTAGCGGTGCTATGCATTGTGGTGCTTATGAGACCATTGCTGCCCTGCGGGTTGTTGTGCCCCCGCACAGCGGGGTGGCAAGGGAACACGATTCGTAGGGGAGCGGTAGCGACCTGAGAATCGTGTGACACGCTTCACACCGTGGCAAAGGTGGTGCCGTAAAGCACCAAAGGGGGAAAGCCACCGGAGGTGGCTAATCATCACAATATGGTTCATAACGTATGAGCACAGAAGGGAAGCATAGAGCAGACTTCCCCCATCGGGTGGAAGTACCGCCGCAGGCGGGGATAGGGGTGCATTTCCATCGGGCGACAGCCCGGTTTGCTTGTTTTCCCTCGCGCCAAGGGCGCGGTTGTAAAGGTTTTATCATAAGAGGCGTCTTTAAGAGGCGTCTTATATAAATTAAAAGACGCCCACCACAACCCTCGGCGGCGGAGCCGCCGTCAAACCTAAGAACCCTCCGGCCAAAGGCCGGTCAATCTTAAGAACCTTTTTCCCGCCCCTTGAAACACAACCCTTCTACACAACCTGCGCCGATAGGCGCGCCCCTTTTTTCTTAACCTGCGGCGAAGCCGCCACCACAACCCTCGGCGGCGGAGCCGCCGTCAAACCTAAGAACCCTCCGGCCAA
>NZ_CALGPS010000227.1 GCF_937959425.1 uncultured Dialister sp. | reverse complement strand
ACTGGATTCGTAGGGGAGCGTGAGCGACCTGAGAATCCAGTGAGTCGGTGATAGCTGTGCTGTAGGGAGCCCTTGGGCGACTGAGAATCCAGTGACATGCTTCCCTTTGGGTAAAGGTGGTGGCGCAGCTACCAAAGGGGGCGGGCCCGCAGGGCCCGAAGGTTGTGAGCGGGAAGGTTCTGAAGTTTGACATCCGCTTCGCGGCTGAGGGTTGTGGTGGTGGCTTCGCCGCAGGATAAAAAGGGGGCCCGCCTGTCGGCGCAGGTTGTGTAGAAGGGGTGTGAGCGGGAAGGTTCTTAGGATTGACCGGCCTACGGCGGTCGGGTTCTTAGGTTTGACGGCGGCTCCGCCGCCGAGGGTTGTGGATTGCCGCTGCGCGGCAATGAGTATAAAGTCAGCGTTACGGGATTTGCTTTTGTGTTGCCAACGATATAAAACGAAGCGCCAGAGTCTCCCTCCTTAGAAACGAGCCTATGACACCAAAGGAAGCCGTTTTTCCCATGCGCCGCAGGCGAAAAATCTCCGTACACGACACACATGAGACAGAGGGCATTTAAGGAAGCACTGATTAATTCACAGAATCGAATTTCATATGCATTTTTATCCAATGCTTCGTCATAAGTCTCCTTAAATAACTCGCTATTCTCGTCATCCCATTCCTTGCATTGCATAAAATTTCAAGAATGAAAGCAAACAACGAATTAATCAGCGCTTCCTTAAGGGATTATCTTCTCCTGCCACGGCATACGATAAAAGGCCGGTTTCCCGGCCTTTGGCAAAAGATAATACCCTTCCTGTCATGGGCGGCTGAAGTAATCTTTCCACATATCTTCATAGGTCAAAAGATGGATGTGGGTATTTCCTTCGGCCGCCTCAAGAACGGATTTCGTAAATCCCTGTCTGGAGAAAAGATACAGTTCCTTTTCTGCAAAGGAAAAGAGACCGCTTCTTTCCAGCAGGGTATGAAGTATGGGGAGGTCAATTTTTTCATTGGCCCATTTACATTCCCCAAAGAGGGCATGCGTTTTGTCTTCTATGCCCATAATATCAATTTCCGTCTGTTTTTTACGGATGGGGTCATTTCCCCACCATCTGCCCAGACTTTGGAAAAGGATGGGGCTTTCCCCTTCCAGCATTTTCCCCCACAGGTATTCCTGGCATATCTGCTCGAATATGGCACCCATGTATTCCGGAATGGAGGGAGCAATTCGTTTCCAGGCCAGTTCATCGGCGCCCCTCTCAATAAGGGATGTATTGGCTGGTATAAATCGGTACCAGAAACGGAACATATTGTCATCAATGCGATAAATGCTCTTTCTTCCACTCTTTTCCCCATAGGGTGTTTCTCTTTTTATAATTCCCAGTTTCATCAGGCTCTTCATATAGGTGCTGCAGGTGCTGGTGGTTTCACCTGTTTTGGAAGCAATTTCTGAAAGTCTTGTAGCACCGCCGGCTACGGCAGAAATCATGGCATTGTACATGGACGGTTCCCGTACTTCCTGCTTGAGCAGGTTTTCCGGTTCCTCATAAAGAAGGGAAGCAGGATTCAGAAAACTTTCCTTCACATTCTCTTCCAGCGTGAGACGGGAGTCCATTTCCAAAAGGTAAGGTGCTGTGCCGCCGGTCATCCCATAGATGACAGCCTGGTCTTCCGATGAGAAGCCGTTAAGGAAAAGGCAGCATTCTTTGAAGGAGAATGGCAGGATTTTAAGCTGGGCCGTTCTCCTGCCATAGAGCGGTGATTTATAGGCCAGCACTTCATCTTCCATATAGGACATGGAAGACCCGCATAAAATAATCATAAGGCGGGAGTTATCCCGATACTGGTCAATGAGCCTCTGCAGGACGGAGGAAAGGCCCGGTGACGTACGAGCGGCATAGGGATATTCATCCATGACCAGAATGATTCTTTCTTCTTTGGCCATTTGAAATACGGCTTCCAGGGCATCCTGAAAGGAAGCATACAGGGGTGCAGGGCCTTTCTCCTGATGAAACCCATGGATGGCATCACTGAAATTTTGAAGGTTCTGCTTTTCGTTGGATTCAATGCCCATGAAATAAATGGCTTTTTTATCCCTGATAAATTCCCGAATAAGGGAAGTCTTCCCTACCCGGCGCCGGCCATAGATAACGGCCATTTCAAACCGGCGGGACCGATATAATTTTTCCAATGACTGCAGTTCTTTTTTACGTCCGATAAACATGGCACACTCTCCTTTATTTCCAGTATAGGCAGCCCATGCAATTTAGTCAAGTACGATTTACTTAAGTATAATTAACTAAATCATACTTAAGTATTTTTTCATGCAAGAGAAAAGGGACAGATTTCTCTGTCCCCTTTCCCGGATCGTGTTACAACCTGAACGGCTGTTATATTGGTCACTGTTTCTTCTTGCCGCCCAGATATGCCGCCATGACATCCGGGTTATTGGCAACTTCCTGCGCCGGTCCTTCCATGACGATTCTGCCCGTTTCCATAACGTAGGCATAGTCGGCAATCTGCAGGGCTTTACGCGCATTCTGTTCTACAAGAAGAACAGTAGTACCCATTTTGTTA
Organism: uncultured Dialister sp.; assembly: GCF_937959425.1. Classification (GTDB taxonomy): domain Bacteria; phylum Bacillota; class Negativicutes; order Veillonellales; family Dialisteraceae; genus Dialister. The sequence continues at coordinate 8,965 of NZ_CALGPS010000227.1, read as the reverse complement.
ATGTCCTTGATTACATCAAAAATCTGCTGTACCACCAGGGGAGCAAGGCCCATGGATGGTTCGTCCAGAAGCATGACTTCCGGTTTGGCCATGACAGCGCGGCCGATGGCCAGCATCTGCTGTTCGCCGCCGGAGAGGGTGCCGCCGAACTGGTTCTGTCTTTCGAAGAGGCGGGGGAACCGTTCGAATACCTTGGACAGGTCTTCTTTGATTCCTTCCGGGTCTTTTCTCTGGTAGGCGCCCATTTCCAGGTTTTCGCGGACGGACATATTCTGGAGAATCTGACGTCCTTCCGGTACCAGGACCACGCCTTTCCTTACGATATTATGAGTCTTCATGCCTGCAATGGATTCCCCTTTGAAGAGGATGTCGCCGGCAATGGGTTTCATAATGCCCATGATGGTTTTCATGGTGGTGGACTTACCGGCACCGTTGGCGCCGATAAGGGTGACGATCTTTCCTTCCGGTACGGAGAGGTTGATGCCTTTCAAAGCTTTGATGTTGCCGTAGGCGGCTTCCACATTTTTCAGTTCAAGAAGCATCATTCATCCTCCTTTCCGAGGTAAGCTTCAATAACCTTGGGGTTGTTCTGTACTTCTTCCGGCACGCCTTCTGCCAGCTTCTTACCGAAGTTGACTACCATGACATGGTCGCAGAGGCTCATGACCAGGTGCATGTCGTGTTCGATAAGGATGATGGTGGTGCCGAATTTTTCGCGGATATTATGAATCAGTTCGGTGAGGGCTGCGGTTTCACTGTCGTTCATGCCGGCTGCCGGTTCATCCAGGAGGATGAGCTTTGGCTGGGTGGCCAGGGCTCTGGCGATTTCCAGCTTTCTCTGTTTGCCGTAGGGAAGTTCGGTGGCCATCCGGTCAGCGTCTTCGGTAAGGCCTACAAAGGAAAGGAGTTCCATAGCCTGTTCACGGGCTTCCTTTTCTTCCTTCTTCTGGGAAGGGGTGTGGAGGAAGCTGGCCAGAAGGCCGGACTTCAGGCGGTCATGATGGCCGACGAGGATGTTTTCCAGTACGGTCATGCCGGTGAAAAGGCGGATATTCTGGAAGGTACGGGCAATGCCCATGTTGATAATCTGGTAGGGTTTCTTTCCTTCGATGGACACTCCGTCAAAAAGGATATCCCCTTCCGTCACCTGGTATACGCCGGTGATAAGGTTGAAAATGGTGGTCTTGCCGGCGCCGTTCGGTCCGATGACGCCGAAGATTTCTCCTTTTTCTACGGAGAAGGACATATTGGAAACAGCGGTCAGGCCGCCGAACTGTTTCACTACGTTTTTCATTTCAAGAAGCATTACTGATTTCCTCCTTCTGCAGAGGCTTTCTGCTTTTTGCTGAATTTACGGGAAATCCATTTCACTGCGTCGTAGGAGAGGATGCCGTCAGGACGGAAGGCCATGAGGGCTACCAGCATGAGGCCGTAGATGATATCTCTGTATTCAGCCATGGCACGGAGGGATTCCGGCACAATGGTGAGGACAGTCGCGCCCAGGACGGAGCCCCAGAGTACGTTGCTGCCGCCGAATACAGTGTAAACCAGGATATCTACTACCTTGTGCCAGGAGAAATCGGTGGGGCTGATGAAGAAGGTAGCATGGGCATAGAGTGCGCCTGCAGCGCCGGCAAAGAAGGCGCTGAAGAGGAATGCCATCATTTTGTAGCGGACTACATTGATGCCGGTGAGGGAAGCCGCATATTCATCAGCCTTCACAGCTGCCCAGGCACGGCCGATGCGGGAGTGTTCCAGGCGGTACCAGAAGGTTACCACGGCAATGACGAGAATGAGGAGAACGATATTCATCAGGAGCTGGCCGCCGGTCTGGGAGTCGATTTCCAGGGCATCCAGAAGGCCCATGTCGCTGGCGTAGTCGGAAAGGACGCTGGCCATGGAAGGAATGCCGGAGAAGCCCAGGGCACCATGGGTGATGTCAAGGTTCAATGCAATAACGCGGACCACTTCGCCGAAGCCCATGGTGGCAATAGCCAGGTACAGGCCCCGGAGACGAATGGTAGGCATACCGATAATCAATGCAACGAAGGTGGCGAAGAGCCCGCCTAATACAATACCCACAGGCATAGGAACGCCGTACTGGGTGGTAACGATAGCGGAAGTGTAAGCCCCCAGACTCATAAAGCCTGCATTGCCCAGGGACAGGATACCGGTGCACACGGTCATGTAGACGGTGAGAGCCAGGATAATGTTAATGCATACAAAGGTGAATACCTGCAGGAAGTAGCCATTCAAAATTTCATCCATTACGGTCTGCCTCCTTTGCCTGCCTTGGAGAACAAGCCTTCAGGGCGAATAAAGAGAATGAGAATGATAATGCCGAATGCCACTGCATCGCGGTAGGTGGAAGAACCGTAAGCCACAGCAAAGACTTCGGCAATGCCGAGGATGAAGCCGCCGGCCATGGCGCCTTCCACGTTGCCCAGGCCGCCCATGATGAGCACTGCCAGACCTTTGAGGCCCATGGCTGTACCCATGGTAGGTTCGATGGCGTTGAAGGAAAGTCCGATGAGCACACCGGCTGCAGCGCCCAGGGCGGAAGCCAGCATGACGGTGAAGGTAATGATGCGGCTGGTATTGATACCCAGAAGACCTGCGGTTTCCGCATTTTCAGAGGTAGCTCTCACTGCCTTGCCGATTTTTGTCTTGTTCAGCATGACTGTCAGGAGAGCCATGAGAACCACGGCGGTACCCAGGGAAATGATCTGGATGCCGGAAATCTTAAAGGCGCCGAAGTCCATGAGGCCGTTTCCGAAAGTAGCCGGGAAAGAACGGGTCTGGGGCCCCCACACCATAAGTGCCACACTTTCAAGGAATGTGGACACGCCGATAGTACTGATGAGCGGTGCCAGATGAGTGACTTTGCGGCGGCGGAGCGGACGGAGTGCAAAGATTTCCAGTCCATAACCTAATACCGCGCCGCCGATCATGGCGCCGATGAGTGCCGGGAAAATGCCCAGTCCCGCTTCCGTTACCAGAAGCAGGCCGATGTAAGCGCCGATCATAAAGATGCCGCCATGTGCCATGTTGACGATGTTCAATACGCCGAATACCAGCGTATAGCCGATGGCAATGACCGCATAAGCGCTTCCCAGCGTTAAACCGTTGACAAGCTGTTGAAAAAACACGATCTTCAATCCCCTTTCCAAAATAAGAAGGCTCATGCCTTCATTTCTATGAAAGAACAAATGGCATTAAAAACGCCCCTGCTGCAATCTGGCGTCATTGCAGCAGGGGCGAATTGGAATCCGCGGTACCACCCTGTATTTATCACTCACTGAACGGAAAGAAATGCCTATGGTACATAAAACAAAACGCCCCTATTTCCATTGCGGAAATAGGGGCGACATGCGCGGTACCACCCTACATTGTACTCTCAGTTCATCATCCGTAACGTGGAGAAACGCCTTTGTTTACTATGTTCAACAGAGGAGCTCACAGGTGATAGTCAATACTGGAATGTACCGGCTTGCACCATCCGCCGGCTCTCTATGCCATGGACCACTATATCCCTTGTCCCGATCATCGCTTTTTAATGCCCTTAACGCAGGCGGCGTCGAAAATTACTTGGTTCACTTTCGAAACTCCCGGGTGAGCCTGCATCCTGCATCATACTGACTTGCACCAGCCGTCAGCTCTCTGAAATCTACTGCCGGATACTTATCCCGATCCTTGCCATTTGTTCTTTCGTGTTATGGTTGATATTATACTGCCTTGATGAAAAAAGTCAATAGGATTTTTGAAAGAAATTTGTAAAACCTCTGCGCCGCTGACAAGGCAGCCCGATTCCCGTGCCGCAGGTCTCCCCCTCTATCTCATTTTCCCCATTTATGTTAAAATCACTGTAATACCGGCAGAGCGGAAAACTCTGATGAAGGAGGATACTATGTTACACCAGGTTTCTATTTTCACCGCCAATACAAAGGGCGCACTCAGCAAAATGACTGCCATTCTGGCAAAAAATGACATTAATATCTACACCATGCTGGCTACGGACAGCGCGGAATTCGGCATCGTCCGCCTCATTGTGGACAAGTCGGAAGAAGCAAAGGAAGCTTTGGAAAAGGCAGGCTACCAGTGCCGGGTGGACCTGGTCCTCGCCGTGGACATGAAATCCGATAAGCCCGGCACCCTGGACCACATCCTGTCGGACCTGCAGAACGCCAACGTCATGATCCGCTATCTCTATATTTCCTTCGACCGCCGGAGCGGCTCCCCTATCGCCGTCTTCTCCACCACCGAATCGGAGACCGAAGCCTTCCTCAAAGGAAAGGGCTACCATCTGCTGGACCGATTCTAAAAGAAGAAAAGAGCCGGGAAGAAATGCCAGTCATTCCTTTCCGGCTCTTTTTCTTTCACCCGGTGTTATAATATAGGAGAAGAGATGTACCGAAAGTTATTTCTTCAAAAGGAGGTCTCATGAAGCACCAGGAACATTTCCCCTTAAATGATAAAGAAAAAGCGCTTCTCCATGGGGAGGAGGAAAAGCTGGGCCAGCCCCTGAAGGAACTCGCCGGAGGCCCTGCCTACAGCATGTGCTTTGCCTGCGGCAGCGACAATCCCATAGGGCTCCATCTTCATTTCTTTTCCATTCCCAAAGGCTGCCTTGCCTTCTTCACCCCTTCCCATGAGCACCAGAGTTATAATGACCGCATGCACGGCGGTCTCATCATGACCCTCATGGACGAGGTCATGGGAAATTACCTCTTCCTCACCACCGGGATACCTGCCTACACCGGCAAAATGGAATCCCGCTTCCGTTCTCCCGTGCTCATCGGGGAAACGGTGAAGGTCATCTGTCATGAGGTGAAACGGAAAGGCCCCCTGGCGGTCATGGAAGCCCAGGTGCTCCACGAAGACGGTACGGTGGCTGCAGAAGCCACATCCCACATGATGTTTGAACAGAAAGGATACTAGAAAATGGCAAAAGAAGAAATTCTTGAAAAAGTTAAGGAAGTCATGAATGCCCCCAGCTGCTACGAAGGGCTGAAAAAGGTATGCGAGGCGTACCTCAAGGCTACCGGAACAACGGACGAAAAGGAAGCGGCCCTCACCCTCAAAAAGGAACTCAAAGAAGACGTATGCTCCATTGACCACGTCATCCCCTTCTTTGAATCGGAAGAAGGAGCCAAAGTCCTTGGCGCCGATACAGCCAAAGGCCTGGCAAAGGCCGCTCATGAAGCAAAGGATAAGGGCGTGAAATACTGCATCTGCCCCGCCTGCACCGCCGGCGGCTGGCTCCTTGACCACGAATCGGAATGGTAAGGGACCGCGCCCTTTGGGCGCGGAAGGTTCAAAGGTTTGACCGGCCTTTGGCGGTCGGGTTCTTAAGTTTGACAGCCGCTTCGCGGCTGAGGGTTAAGGAAGACTCAGCGAATGAATCAGTGCTTCCCTAATGGCGCAAGCAGCATGGTGGCAAGAGATTTCTCGGCTCAGAGCCTCAATAGAGCAAAAGGCATGATCATCCATAACTACATGCAGCATCGCTCGAAATGACGTAGAGGCAGGAAGCAGACTGTCATTTGGCCAATTTCCGTGAAAATTTATGTATAAAAAAGGCTGTGAAAAAATGTAAATCATTTTTTTCACAGCCCTTTTTTTAGTAGAAATCCTGCCTTTTATCCAAAGCCTCTGCCAGTGCTTTGGCCAGTGCCATATCGGAAGCAGGATTCTGTCCGGTAATCAGTTCACGGTCCTTCACTACATGACTCCGGTAAAGGGATCCTTCTTCCATATAGCCCCCTGCGATTTCCAGTGCCTGCTCTACGTGGAAAGGCATTTCTGTCCCTTTTCTTAATTCTCCCGGCCACTCTTCTGCATCAGAAAGGACAGTCATATGATAACCTCTATAAATCCAGCCTTTTGACGCTTCCGCAGCTTTGGAAAAATCACCGTCTGTCAGAGCTTCCCTGTAGGCAGAGCTTTGCGGAAGAGCTGCCAGAGCTGCCACCGTGCCATGACAGATCATGGCTGTAGGTTTACCGGTTTCATGAAAATAGCGGAGCATCATTCCCAGTTCCCTGTTCTGCATCAGGTCTGTCATCGGTGCATGACCGCCGGGAATAAAGATGGCCTGATACTCATCAAGATGATTCAGGGCTTCCCTAAATGAAATGGGAGTAAGGCCATTGACAAATGCCCTGGCCGAGGCCCTTTTCCCCTCACTTCCGCCGAAGAATTTCTTGTCGTCGGAGGAATCATCCATTGCCGGTTTCTCTCCTTCCGGTGTGGCCAGCACGATTTCATAACCCTTCTCCGCCAGATCAATGGAAGGAACGGCCAGCTCATTGAGGAAGAACCCCACATTCATGGTAGAGCCGTCTTTAAGCGTCATTTTGTCCCTGCCGGAAGCAGCGACCAGTATTTTTCCCTTACTGCCTGCCGCCTGTACAGGAGCCATGCTCCAAAGGAAGGAAAGGACAATGAGCAGAAATGTGAATGCCTTTTTCATGGTGTTCCCTTACCTTCCATGAAGACGGCGCACCGTCTGTGCCAGTCCCTTGATCCAGTCCTGATGGCCCATGTTCATCACATCGGGGTGGGTATTGAACAGGTCTGCTGCCGGCTTTCCTTTCTGGGATTCCTGCGTAAGAATACGTACCCTTCCCTTAGGCATATCTTCAATAAGCCAGGCATGAATCACATCAAGGCGGTGTTCCGCATCGCCTTCTGCCCAGCCGTGCCAGGCCAGCCTTCCCGGCTTCCCTTCAGACGGCTTTTCAAATTCAACAACCTGTGCTTCCACCGGGAATCCGAATGTCTTAAAACGGAAGCGGGTACTTTCATGAAGTACAGGGCCATCATGATCATAAAAATACACATCTGCCACATTATCATAATAGGTCGGCCAGATGGAGGTATCCAGCAGATTGTTAAATACCTCTTCCGCCGTAATGCCGGGGACAATGATTTCATTGGAAGCAAAATTGTCCGTAAAGCCGGGCAGATATTCTTCCGGCCAGTTGATTTCATGTAACATAGTAAACTCCTTTTCAAATACAATCTTTTTTTCCATGGAGGCGTCCCTCCCACAGACCGGTCACAATCATGAATGTATTATAACGGAGTACCTGCTTTTTTGTAAGAATGCACTTTAAAGTCACATAGTTACTTCCGGGGAAGCATAAAAACAGGTCACTTCCTTTTCTCCACTATAAAAGGACTCATGAATCCATCATAAGTCCTTTCCTTTATTTCTGTACTTCCCTGCCCGATTCATTTTCCGAAAGAATTCGCTCTCCCATATACTGTTTCCCCCAGTCACACATGGCAGTCACAATAGGGGAAAGGGTCTTGCCGAAATCGGTGAGGCAATATTCCGTTTTCGGAGGCACCACAGGATAAATTGTTTTATGAATAAGCCCGAAGTTTTCCAGGTCATGAAGCTGCTGCGCCAGCATTTTGGCAGTTACGTTTGGAATCAACCTCTGCAGCTGGCTGAACCGAAGAACCTGCCCTGCAAGGTGGTAGAGAATGATACACTTATATTTGCCGCCAATAACGGAAAGCGTGGCTTCTACGGGGCAATGAAACATTTTGTTGTCTTCCATCCGATTCATCTTCCTTTATAAATAATGAATTTTTCTCCTGTCAAATCGATTTCTGCTCTTTCCCTTTCCCAAAGGGTATCCGAACGGAATGATGGCAAAGGCTTCTTCCTGCTGGGGCAGATGAAGAAGTTCATGCATCTTATCCATTCTTTCCCTGATGGGAGCGATTCCCAGCATAACACCGCCAAGCCCCAGTCCTTCCAATGCAAGCAGTATATTTTCAGAGGCCATGGCACAGTCGATCTCTCCGAATTCCGGAAACCGAAGCGCTTGCCGGTCAAAAACGACCGCCACAGCCGCCGGTGCTGAAGATGCCGGTGAGGCATAGGGACTGACCTTTGACAGTTCTTTCAGCAGTGCTCTGTCCTCAATAATATAAAAACGCCAGGCCTCCTCATCTCCCGCTGACGGTGCCTGCATGGCCCCATGAAGCACTTTTTCTATTTTCTCTCTTTCCACCGGCCTATCCTCAAACCGGCGCACGCTGACCCGACTCCATATTTCTTCCATCGCACCTCGTCCTTTCCCCATACTCTTTCCATTTATCAGGTATATTGTAAGGCAAAACAGACTTCCATGGAAGAATGCACTTTAAGGTAAGCAGCTTACTTTTTCCATAGTATCAGTTTCCCAATATACTTTCTATGTAAAAAGTGCATTCTTGCGCAGAAAGGAAAAAGGCCTTATGATATACCCATTTCCCACGGGAAAGAAAGGAGCAGATCATGTCAGATATTTTAATCGTTTCCGGTCATCCGGATTTGAGCACTTCCCTGGCCAACAGGACTATACTGGAGAAAATAGGTGAATCGGGTATTTCCGCTGTCCTCCGCCGTATGGACCTTCTCGGCTGGGATTTTGATCCCGCCGAAGAGCAGGAATACGTAAAGCAGGCCCGAATCATCCTGTTCCAGTTTCCTCTCTACTGGTACTCGTTTCCTGCCATCATTAAGAACTGGGTAGAAAAAGTCTTTTCCCATGGATTTGCCTATGGATCCACCGGCCATGCACTTGACGGGAAGCATCTTCTTTTATCCTTCACCGTTGGCGGCAGTGCAGACCATTACCAAAAGAACGGGCAGAACCGTCACGAAATAGAGGACTTTCTCTACAATTTTGAACAAATGGCCGCCCTATGCAGGATGAAATATGAACAGCCGGTGTACAGCTTCGGAACAGCCTATATTCCCGGCTTCAGCACCGAAGAGGACATGAAAAGGGTTCTTGATACTGCTGACCGGCACGCCCAAAGACTCCTGAAACGACTGAAGGAACTGGAGTCATGAAAACTGCCTGCATATAAGAAAAAACCAGGAGGCTGTGAAAAAAATGATTTACATTTTTCACAGCCCCGGCCGCCTGCGGCGGCCTCCCCCCCTTCCACCACTGACGTG
>NZ_CALGPS010000226.1 GCF_937959425.1 uncultured Dialister sp. | reverse complement strand
TTTACACAACCCGCCGCGCTAGCGGCCATAACCTGCGGCGAAGCCGCGCCCCTTTTCGGACTGCTATCACGCATAAAGTGTATCAGTGTGCCAAAGTGCAAAAATTATATTTTGCGGCGCTTCTTTACTTGTGCGCCGCCACCTTCACCTTGAGCGTAAGCGAACACAACCTTTTTACACAACCCGCCGCGCTAGCGGCCATAACCTGCGGCGAAGCCGCGCCCCTTTCTACCTGGCGTACCCATCCATCACGGCCTTCACCCGTTCGCGGATATCTTTCTTTTCTTTATCCGCGGCGGTGGTGTCTATGGGGCGCTCGACTTTCGCACGCTTAACCACCGGCACTTTCTCTGCCCCTTCAGGCACCGGTGTCTTTTCTACTCCTACCACCTGCAGGTTATCCTTCTGTTCGGCGTAGTCTTCTTCTGTCATGGGGACGTAGACGGTTTCGCCTTTTTCGTCAGTGGTACGAAGGACGTGGGAGGGGGCCTCTTGTTTTGGCTTTTCTTCCAGAATCACCGTATCTCCATTGTCTTCTCCCGGTTTATCGCCGAAGATGTCGGTTTCTTCCTGTACGGTTCCCGGTTTGACGGGGGTGTTTACGTTTACTCTTTCCGCATTGCGGAGGTTCCGTTCATTGGTTTCGTAGGCGCCTTTCATGCGCTGGCTCATGGATACCGGCGTTTCGTCGGACACCAGGGTGGGGGTAATGAGGATGAGGAGTTCCCGGTTATCCCTTGTTTTCTGGGTATGGCGGAAGAACTGTCCGATAATGGGAATATCGCCCAGAAGGGGAATCTTTGTCACCGTCTTGCCGTCCTGGGAGTTCAGGAGACCGCCGATGGCCATGGTCATGCCGGAACGTACGTTGATAACGGCGTCAGCCTCGCGGGAAGCGATGGCAGGGATGGAAAAATCATTTTCCACCACGCTGTGGCCATAGTCCAGGGTGGACACTTCGGCGTGGACCTTGGAGGTAATCTTATTATCCGCATCCACCACCGGTTCGATGTTGAGACGGATACCGTATTCCCGCCAGTCGATAGCAATCTGGCCGTCACCGGCAGAGGTAGGAATGGGGATACGGCCGCCGATGAGGATATTTGCCTTCTGTCCGCTCATGGTGGTAATAGAAGGGCGGGACAAAATCCTGGCCTTGCCTTCCGTTACCAGTGCCTGCAGAGATGCATTCATGTTGGAAATATGGCTCCCCAGCCAGCCGAAGCTGCCCCTTGGATTTCTGAAATTTTCCCCTACATAAAAGAGGTTGGACGAGCCCCGGGTAATATCTGTTGAAGTCGTTTCACCAAAGGCATTCGTTGTTGATGTATTCCCAAGGGTCGGAGACCAGTACTGGATACCCAGATCCCTTTCAGCAGACGTATTGATTTCGATAATCTGTGCTTCCAGCCGCACCTGACTGGGGTTTGTCATATCCAGAAGGTCGATGATATTGGAGTCTGTGGCTGCCCCCTGGCTTTCGCCATTAGCGGTGGCAGAAGAGGCATTTCCTCCGCCGCTTCCCAGATAGAGCTGTGCTACTTTGACAGCGGAATCGTGCTCATACTGGTTCCTCACCTTGCCCCGGAGAAGAACCTTGCCGTTCATCATCTGTACCTTGACGCCAGGATAGCCGATGGCCTTCTGGATTGCCTTTTCCGTGCCTTCATCGTCGCCGGAAACGTACACATTGTATTCCTGGCGGCCGTTATTAGACCAAACCAAAAGGGAGGTGGAGCCGGCCTTCTTCCCTACTACCAGGTAATCATTGTTGGAAAGGAGACGGATATCCGCAATATCCGGATTTCCCACAGCCAGACGGGTAATGCCGGAGTCTTCCATGTACCGGGATCCGTTCACTGACACATTGAGAATATCGGCGGCAAAGACATTTCCTGCCGCACCAATCATGGCCGCCGTTACCAGGAGGCCCAAACGTTTTAACTGTTTATTCATCATCACTGCCCCCTGCTTACATTAGTACCACGAATCACTTCAATACCGGAGAAACCGCTTGGTGCGCCGCCGGAAGAAATGGAAACTGCCGGAGCGGATGCAGGCTGAGGTGCCGCATACATCGGCTGAGGCGCAGCCTGCTGTACCGGCTTAGGCGCTTCCGCTTTAGGAAGGGGAATGACATAGTAGCCAACATAATGATCCCCGTCATCATTCGTCGGACGGAGCAGCATCTGCAGCTGGCCGATCTGGGTGGAAGCGATGAGCTTAGCCGCATCGTAGGGTGTCAGAGCCACCGTCACCACCGACGGCGTGCCGATGGATGCGGTGCTGGAAGAGGTCTGCCTCGGCGCACTGCCATCGGGCAGGTTCTTGCCGTCTTTGTCTGTTTTCTGGGGCTGCGGCTGTGGCTGGCCGCTGCTCTTATTCACCGCCAGAATGAGCACATCCTTCAGAAGGATTTTCGACGTAATGCGGTCCATGCCCTCTCTGGAAGTGACCAGAAGAATATCCACCTTGTCTCCCGGTTTCGCAAAGCCGGAAACGCCGGTGACGTCATTCACGGAGAAGGATACCGCTCTCATGCCTTCCGGAATGAGGCCCACAAAGCCGCCTGCCTTCTGGGACAGCTTCCTCGCCGTAATCACATCGCCGGAAAGGATGGTGGTGCCTGCCTTCTTCCCTACCACCGCATTCTTATCAGTGAGGGCACCGGTAGGAACCAGGTTGGACGATACATCCACCGCCTTTACCATGTCTTCCGTAATCACCGTCTGGGGCTCGATGTCCCTGGACGCCTCAATCACCGGCACCATGGCCGCAGCCTGAGGCTGTGGTTCCTTTTTATCAGAGAATATAGACGACAGGATGAAATAAATAATCATGAATACAAGAATAGCCGCCAGGCCGCAAAGCAGCAGCAGCTTTCTTGGAGACATACGCTCAATGGCGCCCGATAGCTTATCTGATAGTTTCAACTCCGCTCCCCCTTATACCGTAAAAAATGGGTGAATCAAAAACGGCAGAACCTGAAATGTTTTCCTGCCCGATTCATGCTGTGCCATTCATCCCCGATTCCCCCATGTATGTGTTGTAAAATACATATATTTCTTGAAATCATTTTAGCATAACACAGAATCTACTGCTACTAAGGAGAAAATGAAAAAGAGGATTATGGTTGTAAAACAGGCAAAAAGCGATATAAGATTTTTCTATAGGCAGTAATAGTCTCCTCTATTTCTCTTCTCCGTCCTCTCTGTAAATTCCCTTGATTCCATAATATCTGGCAAACGCCACGTTCCTCCAATGGTTTACATCCTCTCCACAGGTATCGAAAAAGCATGCATGCCTGTGAGCAGCGCCCATTTTTCTTTAACATATCCGGTTTCTCCGGTACCTTCAGCACCAGATTTTTCCCGGAAAGGCTTTCCGCCTGGTGGATCATATTCCCCATGTACAGACGCTGGTTGTAATACTGTATATAATACATCACAAGATATTTTCTTTATCAGCAGCCGGCCCACGATAAATGCAGATATTCATCTTTTCACTTTGAGTTAAGAAATCCTCATCCTTTCCTGAATCATAAATGAGCGTAAATGCAGTCGAATGTTTCAAGAAGTCATAGAGTCTCATATCTTTATTTACCGCATAATACTGAATTCCATATTGGGATTCCAGAAAAGAAACAGGTATCCTGCCGCTGTCGATATCCAAAAATTCCCGGATAATGTCATGTTTTCTGTTCATTTTCTCTGTAAAAACCTCATCACTTGAAAATACATACACCTGATATCCCTGGAGCATAAAATAATTAAGCAAGAATCCCGGTCCAAATATTTTAGCCTGGCCCTGTCCATACGCTTCAGCATCTTCCTTTATTGCATTTGCACCATTGATGAGCGTATGATGCACGGGAGAATAAAAATGCCAGGGACGCACTATTTCAAAAAGATAAACCTGAAGAGCAGCAAGAATCATAAAAATCACTGGCCCCCACTTTCTGGAAAGCCGTATCGGTTTAAACCTAGAAGACAAATAAACTGCCGGCGCCATAAAAAACATGAGGAAAAGGAGAAGGGAGCGGAAAGAAAGCAGTGCCATGATTCCAACGCCTAAGGATAGGAAAAGATAGGATAAAGGAATATGGAATCGAAGAGTAAGCCCCAAATCAAGCCCCATAAAAGCAATAATAATAACCGCCCATACCGGAGCATTATAAAAAGGAGATATCATTTCTGAAGAATATTGACGAAGTATATCAAGTCCATAAGATTGAATCCCATAAGTCATTGCTTCCGTTCCGTATGGATTCAAGAAACCTGCAACGATAATCAACAGGGCTCCACCGGCAAGGAGCCGTACAGGTACTGGATTTTCCTGATAAAAATACTTTTTTGCAAAAGGCACTTTCAGGCACAGGTTTTCCGCTGCATAGGGAAGAATCATAACAAGCAGCATAGGCCACATGGCCGCGTGAAAGTTGATGGAAAGGATAGATAAGACAGGGAAAGCCAAAAGCTGCTGTTTAGTTTTATCCCCCGTTCTCGCTCGTTCCATAATGATGATTTCCAATGCAAGGAGGATGCATGTAATATAGTAGGGCCTGAGCATCTGCATCGTTCTCATAAGCACAGGGAAAAATCCCAATAGTACCGCTGCAGGATAGGCAATGATTCTACGGCCTTTACCGATACAAAGCAGCATCCTGTACACTGCATAAACAAGAAGCATATTCAGGACAAGACCGCAGAAGAAAAGTCCTGTAAAGCCAAAGGACGAGTAGACGCCATAGTCAAAAACCATGAACAGCCACTGCTGGGCCATATAAGGCAGATGCTCTGCCGTATGAACCGTAAGGGGAATCTCATGGGGAATACCGCTTCCCACAATAATCTTTCCTATGGCAATCTGGTAATAGTTGTCTACAGAAAGCGGTTTCAATCCTGGAATCAGACCAATAAATAGGACAATCGTCCAAAGAGGTGCAGGAATCATATCATATAAAAAACACTTTTCTTTTTTCTTAGCAGTCATTTCCAAAACATTTCTCCTTTTAGAATTTCCCGCGCCCTATCTGGATAGCAGCCGAATTATATCTTAATCATATGGCTTCATAAAATAACTAATCGTTTTTACTTCCTGTCATGTTCTTTATTCATATGATGTTTTATGGCAAAACATTATGCAAAAATCATCATTCTAAAAAATAGATATATATATTATAATAGGTTTATACAGAATTTTCCAAAGCGAAACAGGAAGGTTTATATTAATGACTAAAACTGCTGTGATTATCGGCGCCGGCCCTGCAGGACTGACAGCGGCCTATGAACTTTTAAAGCAAACGGACATTCATCCTATTATTCTGGAAAAGGACGATATGGTAGGCGGTCTTTCCAGAACCGTCAATTTTTCCGGCAACCGTATGGATATCGGCGGCCACCGCTTCTTCACTAAAAGCCATGAGGTGCAGAATCTCTGGGATACCATCATGCCCAGGGCCTCGGCTCCTGCCATGGATGACCGCATCCTTCAGCGGGAATGTGAACTGGATCCCGCCGGAGCGGACCCGGAAAAAGAGGACGCTGTCTTCCTGAACCGTCAGCGGGTATCACGCATACTCTACCTTCATAAATTTTTCGACTATCCCGTTTCTCTGAATCCCACAACCATCAGGAACCTGGGACTTTTTCGCATGACCGGCATGGGCTTCTCCTATCTTCATTCCTGCTTCCATAAAAGGAAGGAAGTTACCCTGGAAGACTTCATGATTAACCGGTTCGGAAAAAAGCTGTACCAGACATTCTTTGAAGGCTACACGGAAAAGGTATGGGGGAAATCGCCGAAGAATCTCTCCGCCGACTGGGGCAGCCAGCGTATCAAGGGAATTTCCATCGGCGCCGTACTGAAGGATTTCTTCCAGCGGGCCTTCCACCTGCAGCCCAAAGAAGTACAGACGTCTCTCATTGAACGCTTTTCCTACCCCAAGTACGGCCCCGGTGAATTTTATGAATGCCTCCGGGATGAGGTGCTTCGTCTGGGCGGAGAAATCCGCATGAATGCGGAAACCATTGGCTTCAAAGGAACCGATGATAAGAAACTCACCCATGTATTGTATAAAGATAAAGAAGGAAAGATTCAGGAAGTCAAGGCAGACTATATCCTTTCCAGTATGCCTGTGAAAGACCTGGTATCCGCTCTGCCCGAAGACTGGGTCAGCAAAGAGGCAGCGCAAGTGGCCCATGACCTTCCCTACCGCGACTTCATGACAGCCGGCCTTCTGGTAGACCGGCTGGAGCTCTCAAACCACACCCACCACAAAACATTAAACCATATCATTCCGGACTGCTGGATTTATATTCAGGAGCCGGAAGTAAAAATCGGCCGCCTCCAGGTCTTTAACAACTGGTCTCCCTATCTGGTGAAGGATCCTCTTCACACCGTATGGATCGGCCTTGAATATTTCTGTCAGGAAGGGGACAGCCTCTGGTCCATGGACGACTCCGATTTCCTTGCCTTTGCGGAAAAGGAACTGCAGAAGATTCATGTCATCCGACCGGGCGCCGTGAAGGAAGGTCATGTAGTACGGATGCAGAAAGCCTACCCTGCCTACTATGGCAGCTATAAAGAATTTCCACTTCTGCAGAAGGAGCTGGATACCATTCCCAACCTCTACTGCATCGGACGGAACGGCCAGCACCGTTATAACAACATGGACCATTCCATGCTCAGTGCCATGGAAGCGGTTAAATTAATCAATGAAAACAAAACCGATAAGACTTCACTTTGGAAAGTGAATACGGAATCCGATTATCAGGAAATCAGTACAGAGGAGGAATAGAACTGTGAAAAATAAGATCTCTTCTATTCTCTTTATCCTCCTCATTGCTTCCATCCTTCTATTGTTCACTACACGCTTTGATAATGACGGATGGTTCCTCCTGAACTCCGGCCGCTATGTGGAAAACTACGGAATTCCCCATACTGAACCCTTTACCATTCACGAAGGATTCCATTTCGTCATGCAGCAGTGGCTCTTTGCACTGGGACTTTGGAAAATCTATGAAATAGGCCAAATGCAGGGCATGCTCCTTTTCAACTGGATTATGGGCGCTATGTTTGTTTTTATATTCTACAAACTGCTCCAGTTAGTAGATGATCATGATGTTGCGGTGTCCAGAACGATGACTGCAGGTGCCGCTGTGCTCCTGTCATTTTATTTCTGCCAAAGGCCGCAGGTCATCTCGGGACTTATTTTTCTTATTGAGCTTTACACTTTGGAATATTTTAAAAATAGAAAACGACCGCCACTGCTGATTTATGGTCTGTTTTTTATTTTGTCACTCCTGCTCATCAATATTCACGCTGCCATGTGGCCCATGATGTCCGTCTTCATTCTTCCCTATGTAGCAGAGTCAATATTTGGGACCAGGATTCCCTGGTTCCACCATAGTTTCCTATGGAAATGGAAATACACAGTCCTTCTCTGGCTTCCTATTTTGGCTGCAGGATTCATCAATCCCTACGGCATAGAAGCTATGACCTACGCATTCCATTCCTACGGCTATGAAGGAATCAACTCTCTCGTTACAGAAATGCATCCACTATCTCTGGGGTCTAATACTTACGCTTCCCTCATACTGCCTATCATTCTTATTCTCATCGTAATCTACGCACGCAATCCTCTGCCCCTTCATTGTGTGCTTCTCTTTGCCGGCACAGCTCTTATGTCATTTCTTGCCATTCGAAGCATTTTCCTATTCCTGATTGCCGGCCTTTTTCCCCTGGCTTCCATTCTTCACGGTTTCTCCTTTAAAAGAAAAGAAAAGGAACCTGCTGCCTGGAAACGGACATGGCCTATGATGGTACTCATGTATGCTGCTGCCCTTGTAGGCGTATTCTTCCTTTTTATAAAGAACACCATTCCTGCAGAAAAGATGGCTCCTCTCTGCATTATCGTAGGACTGCTTTTTCTGTTATCAACGGCCGGTGCCTATGTTCTTTGGAAAGACAGAGCCAAGCAGGATGAATTAAGGGGTAATGCAAGAAATCTCTTTGCCACTTTACTTCTGCTTCTTCTGGTACCAATAGGCTATCTGTACTTCAATAAGCCACTCGTGAATCCAGCTTTAAAGAAAAGCATTGACATCATCGAAGAAGACAGCTCTGACCGCCCTATTTCTCTATGGACCGGATACAACGATGGTCCCTACGCAGAATTTCGTGGTATTCCCTGTTATATGGATACGCGGGCAGAGGTATTTCTTCCTAAGCTAAATCACAAAAAAGATGTATTCTCAGAATATTTAGACCTTTTATACGGCTATGTAGACTACCATGATTTCATGAAGCAGTATCACTTTACTCATCTGCTCACCACATCCATTGACCCTCTCTATGCCTATTTGAAAAACGATAAGGACTATGTCCTTCTATGGGATTCTGATACGGACGACTCGCTTAGTACGGAAGAACGGAAAAGTCTCAAGTGCAAGTACCGGGTCTATAAATACCAGCCGGAGTAGCAAACCGGATTTTCAATCATAATTTCAAAAAGCCTGCTGCAGTGCATAGCAGCAGGCTTTCTTTAGCATAATAAAGAAACTTTTTCAGAAAATTTTGGATGCGGACCTTCACATTTTTGAATCTCGCGGTATTTATATAGTAGAGGGATGTGAAAGACCTGAGGAATGGAAAAACGCTCATCATATTTTCCCAAGATCTAATGGCCATAGGGAATGGATTTATGAAGAGCAGGCGTCCATTGGTTAACCTCTTTCACTCCCTGCCTGATCAGGCAAAAAAGAAACAAATGCCACAGGGAAATCCGGAAATGCAGTCCAAATTCTGCAGAAATGACGGGAGACTCGTGTATGGCGCGCGCCGTCGTACCCCGTACAGCAGCGGCCGTAGACCATGCAGACACCGAACTCATTGGGCAGTCAGGACACCGGATTTCCTTGTGGTGTTTTTTATTGGCATTTTTCTGTCATTTCGACCGCAGCGAAGTGGAGTGGAGAAATCTCATCACTCAATGGCACAAGCCGCATTGTGGCATGAGATCTCTCGACTCTGCGTTTCAATAGAGCTGACCACATTTATCCCCACAATGGCATACCGCCCCACTCGAAATGACGGGTGCCGGGCAGCTTACAGTCATTTCAGAAGGTGACGATTGACACAAGTGCCCCCGCCCTATCGTCATTTCGACCGTAACGAAGTGGAGTGGAGAAATCTCATTCCTCAATGGCACAAGCCGCATTGTGACCGGAAATCTCTCGACTCGGAGTCTCAATAGAGCTGACCACATTTATCTCCATACCGGCATACCGCCCCGCTCGAGATGACGGGGTGCCAGGCAGCTTACTGTCATTTCAAAAGATGACGATTGACACAAGTGCCCCCGCCCTATCGTCATTTCGACCGCAGTGGAGAAATCCCATTCCTCAATGGCACAAGCCACATTGTGACCGAAGATCTCTCGACTCTGCGTTTCAATAGAGCTGGCCACATTTATCCCCATACCGGCCTGCCGCTCCGCTCGAGATGACGGGGTGCCGGGCAGCTCACCGTCATTTCAGAAAGTGACGATTGACACAAGTGCCCCCGCCCTATCGTCATTTCGACCGTAACGAAGTGAAGTGGAGAAATCTCACGGCCCGATGGTACTGGCCGCATTGACGCAGGTACCATGCAGCCCCATCCACTGTTATCTATTCACGAATGACCTGCAGGGTAAACTTGTAAAAATTGGACTTTTCAAACTATGATAAAATAGATACAGAAGGAGGTGGTGCGGAAAATGGACACTGCAGAAGACCGGCTCATGGGTTACGGCGAACCCCGGTATGACCAGAGCGCAAAAAATATCCTATCCGACAAATCCATACTGGCTCACATTCTGAAAAGCACGGTTTCCGAATTCAAGAATACTTCCATAGAAGATATTGCCAATGTCTACATTGAAGGAACGCCGGAAGTCAGCCAGATACCTGTGAACCAGGACAAGACCAATGCCGTCACGAAAAAAATCCAGGGCGACCGGAATGAGGAATCGAGCCCCACAGAAGGCTGGGTCACTTTTGACATCCTTTTCCACGCCAAAGCCCCGGAATCAGGCGACCTGATTACCCTTATTATTAATGTGGAAGCCCAGAAAACACAGAGGGCCTCCACCCTTGGATATGACATACTAAAAAGGGCGCTGTACTATGTGAGCCGCATTATTTCCAGCCAGAAGGAGCGAGAGTTTGAAGGCTCCGATTATAATAAAATCAAAAAAGTTTACAGCATATTCATCTGTATGGATTCTCCCAATGGCCAAAGTGCCATCAACCGTTATCGCATGAAAGAAGAGCACCTTCTTCACCGGTACAAGGCCAATCAAAAATCCTACGACCTGCTGAACGTAGTCATGATTTACCTGAGCGATGAAAAAGTCAGAAACCGCCTCATAGGACTGCTGCAGCTGCTGTTCCGGAAAGAAAATATGTCCGGCGATGAAAGAAATGAAATACTGAAAGAGAAATACAACATTCATCTGACAGAAGAACAAAGAGAGGAGCTGAACACCATGTGCAACCTGAGTGAAGGTATTGTAGATAGAGTAACTGAGAGAGTGACTGAGAGAGTAACTGAGAGAGTAACCGCGGAAGTAACTGAATCCGTAACAAAGCAGAGATCGATTGAGGATGTCAGAAATCTGATGATTTCTACCGGCTGGAGTTCGGACAAGGCCATGGATGCTCTCAGGATACCGAAAGAGTTAAGGGATGAAATCCGTATGGCTGTGAGCCAATAATATATCATCATCCCCAAAGCGCTGTTCTCTGCAGTATGAAACAGACCAAAGAGAGGAGCTGAACACCATGTGCAACCTGAGTGAAGGAATTGTGGATAGAGTAACGGAAAGAGTAACCGCAAGGGTAACCGATGAAGTAACTGAACGAGTAACCAAATCTGTAACCAAATCTGTAACCGACTCCGTAACCAAATCCGTAACCAAATCCGTGACCAAATCCGTCAAAAGAAGTGATGCCATAGAATCTGTAAGAAATCTGATGGTTAATCTGAGATTAGACATAAACCAGGCCATGGATGCGCTGAATATCCCCACGGAAATGAGAGCTGATGTCCGCAAGGCCTTGGGAAAATAGGCTGGAGCTGAACACCATGTGCAACCTGAGTGAAGGTATTGTGGATAGAGTAACTGAGAGAGTAACTAAATCCGTAACCGATTCTGTCACTAAATCCGTAAAAAGAAGCGACGCCATAGAATCTGTAAGAAATGTGATGGTCAATTTGAGGCTGGACATAAACCAGGCCATGGATGCGCTGAACGTCCCCACGGAAATGCGGGCTGACGTACGTAAAGCCCTGGGAAAATAGGTTAGAATTGAACACCATGTGCAACCTGAGTGAAGAAAGTGTGGATAGAGTAATAAAAGAGGTGGAATTCGCATGACCGTGAGCCGGTAATTTTCTGTATAAAAAAGCCCTGCTTATGATGAGCAGGGTCTTTTTCTATGGAATCAAAAAATTTTTAAAAGGACGTTCACATAAAAGCGATTTTTTCTATTTATATAGTAGCGGGATGTGAAAGACCTGAGGAATGGAAAAACGCTCATCATATTTTCCCAAGATGGCCATAGGGATGTATTTTATGAAGAGCAGTCGTCCATGGGTTAACCGCTTTCACTCCCCGCCTGATCAGGCAAAAAAGAAATACCACAGGGAAATCCGGAAATGCAGTCCAAATCCTGCAGAAATGACGGGAGACTCGTGTATGGCGCGCGCCGTCGTACCTCGTACAGCAGCGGCCGTAGACCATGCAGACACCGAACTCATTGGGCAGTCAGGACACCGGGTTTCCTTGTGGTGTTTTGCATTGATAAAACAATTGCCAGTTAATTAGAAACTCTTTTTAAGGGTTATTGTATTATTGATCCCAAGAGATTGCATTATTATTAATTAAACGCACATTATCATTGGAATCATCAGACGAAGAACCAGAACTACCTGAACTGCCAGAACTACCTTGCAGCACATGGTAATCTTTATAGACAAACTTGCCCCAGTTTGAAGGGAAATTAATAGAGCCTGCATAAACGGATCCTGTAAAAGTCGAACGACCATCAAAGTTTATTTCAGCATGAGCATATGGTGTGTATACCATCCCATTAAAGTTATATCCATTAGCTGCCATCTTAAAGGTTGAATCGGTCTGAATATACCACTCATTTCTTTCTCCATAATTAGCATGTCCTAAATAGCAGAAAATAACCGGGCGCTCTATATTAGCTTGAAGATTTACTTGAATCTGACTTTTCTTACCTTCTATATAAATATAAACCGGTTTGTTAACATCACCTGGAATATTGTACAGGTCAATGTCAAAATTACCAGCATCAGTATTAATATAATAATAACTATAATCCCGATTCAGGAAAGGAATCTTCATTCTGTTGTAATTCTGGTCTCCCTCATAATTAAGTCCATCATATGTATATCTATTATCAGAAATTATTTTCTTTATCGCAGCATCGGTTTTCTCTGCAATATCATCAAAATCTGAACTTTCTTGGTATTTCATTCTCTTATACCAATTTTCATTGTTGACTTCATTATAATTTTTACCGAACGCATCACCTATAAAGAACTTATATTTTTCGTCATTAACATGAGCATCATAAAACGTCTTATCTGCAACAACCATATCTCCATCATATGTATTATGAATTTGATTCCTGTTGTCACTATTAAAATTGCCCCAAAGCCCATTTTTCGCGGCAAACAATGGCGAAAATTGCATTCCATCACCTTGATGAGTGGTTCCAATTAATGAAACTGCTGCAACTTTTACAGTAAATTCATCTTGACCAATGATTCTCATAAAAATCAGTGGAATAGGTTGAGAAGCTTCAACTCGATAATAGGAATGTGTTGAATGATTTTCATCGTCCTGTACGCTTTTAGCTAAATATTTTTGGGTTCCCTGATTAACAGCATCTACACCCAAATTTTCTATCAGATATCTTTTAGCATATGCATCCGCATGTGCATGATTTACCACATCTATTTTACCAATTCCATCAATTTTATCTCCTTCAGACTCAAGAAAATTAGAAGCTCCGGCCAATGCCGCCGCATCCACTGCATTCTGCATCTTGGAATAATAGGCCCAGATTTCCCCTAAATCCATGGCTAAAGCGCCGAATAAGAAGAAAACGGGCACCATAAGCGCTGCCACCACAAGAAAAGCCCCCTTCTGGGCTTTGGATTTACACATTTCAAAACGCATAGGGAGCACCTCCTGAAAAAGGGGTTATAATCCGCGAATAAGAAGCAGGGCTAAGGTAGTAAGGGTGAAGTAGGGGCCGTAGGCGAAGGCGCTTTTCCGTTTCTTTTTACCAAGAAGGAGGAGCACCAGGGCCGAGAGGCCGCCGAAGATGCTGCCTGCCGCCGCCACGAAGATGAGGGCGTCGGTCCCAAGCCAAAGGCCCAGACAGGCCATGAGTTTGATGTCCCCTCCCCCCAGGGCACCCCGGGAAAGGATGCCCAGCAGGAAGAACACCACCCCGCCGCCGGCTGCCGCCAGGGCGTGGTCAGTAAAGAGGGAAGGATACACCGCCGTGAGGGCCATGCCCCCCAGAGCCAGAGGAATCATCATGCTGTCGAAGAGGCAGTACTGCTCAAAGTCTGTCATTGTCATAAGAAGCAGCAGGGCCGTCATGAAAAGGAGAAAGAAAAGAGGGAGCCCGGAGGTCATGAAAAGAAAGCGGATGCCGCAGGCGAAGAAAAGAACGCCCAGTACATAGGGCCGCCACCGTCCCCGCCTTTCCACCTCTTCCGGAAAGGTCAGGATGTCCCTGTTTTTCCCATATAGAGCCTCAATCCACCGGGATCCCCCCAGGGAAAGAGCCAGCGCCAGGACCGCCACTAAAAGAGCATAGAGATAAAATGAAGTAGTCATACAGTCTCCTTGTCTTTTTGCTTTTATTATACCACAATGTGGAGCCGCTTCGCGTCTCGGGTTCAAAACGCCTTGTTGTTCCACCTGCGGAGGGAAAGATGGTACGGAGTACCAACTGGGGGGGAAAAAGGATTCTTAGGATTGACCGGCCTTTGGCCGGAGGGTTCTTAAGTTGTGCGCCAGTTCGGCGTGTATGGTATAGCCCGGTG
>NZ_CALGPS010000225.1 GCF_937959425.1 uncultured Dialister sp. | reverse complement strand
AACACCGCTTTGACAAAGACGACAAAGACGGCGGACACCGCTACGAAGGCCGCCACGAACGCCGCTTTGACAAAGACCACAAAGACGGCAGCCGCCGCTACGAAGGACGCCATGAACACCGCTTTGACAAAGACCACAAGGACGGCAGCCGCCGCTATGAAGGACGGGGAAGACATGCTCCGCCGCCTCCGCCGGAAGACGCTCAATTCTAATCTCACTATTTTATATTTATCGTAATCCAATACCCTCTGACAAAAGAGCAGGACTCCCCTCCTGCTCTTTTCCTTTGTCTTTATAAAAATTTTAAAATTAATTAACGCCACGGCCTAAAGAAACCGATATAATGTCATTAATCGACGGATCCGCACCGTTTCAGCCGGTAAAATCGTCAAACCGCCCCCTTTTCTGTGTTATAATATACATTGGCATATAGCCTGACCTGGAGGATTATTATGATATCAATTGTGACGCCTGTCTATAATGAAGAAGGCAACGTGGTTTACTTTCATGATGAAGTGACCCGGGTCATGAAAGACCTGGCCATGGACTATGAAATCATCTATGTAAATGATGGCTCCCGGGACAGAACC
The DNA here is from genome assembly GCF_937959425.1 of uncultured Dialister sp. Taxonomy (GTDB): domain Bacteria; phylum Bacillota; class Negativicutes; order Veillonellales; family Dialisteraceae; genus Dialister. The sequence goes on along the minus strand of NZ_CALGPS010000225.1, from coordinate 5,020 downwards.
GATGAGCTCATTCACGAACTGGCCAGCCGCGACCCCCATGTGCGGGCCCTTACCTTTGCCCGGAATTTCGGGCACCAGATTGCCATTACCTGCGGCATGGACTTTGCCAAAGGGGACGCAGTAATTACTATGGACGGAGATATGCAGCACCCGCCGGCCCTCATTCCCAAACTGATTGAAAAATGGCAGGAGGGCTATGACATTGTGCAGACCATCCGCACCGCTACCGAAGACGCAGGTCCCCTGAAAAAGCTCACCTCCTCCGGCTACTATGCGGTCATCAATTCCATTTCCACCACCCGGGTGGTGCCGGGAGGCTCGGATTTCCGCCTCATGGATAAAAAAGCGCTGGACACCTTCCGGAAATTCCGGGAACACAGCCGCTTCATCCGGGGCATTGTAGGAGGACTCGGCTTCAAGCAGGCAGCCATTGAATTTGAAGCACCTGCCCGCCACGCCGGCGTCTCCAAATTTTCCATGAAAAAAATGCTTCATTTTGCGATGGACGGCATTATTACCAACTCCACCATCCCCCTGCGGATTTCCTTTTATATAGGACTTCTCGCCGCCTTTGCAGGATTCCTGCTGATTCTCCACGTGCTCTACTGTGTCATCACCGGACAGGCGGTGCCCGGCTGGGCCACCATGACCATCCTCATTTCCATTTTCGGAAGTTTGAACCTCATGTGCCTTGGGATTCTTGGCGAATACATAGGCCATGTATTTGAGGAAACGAGGAACCGTCCCCTGTACTGGCTCTCCGACGATACAGCCGCCCATCCCGATAACCCCTATCGTCAAACCTACGAAAAATGAAATCCCCGTTGATTTCCCTTATTTCCAATTTCATAAGGCAGAAGGCAGCGGGATTTCCCGCTTCTTTTGAGTGACTGCCTCCTGCCGGGAAGGATAAGTTATGAGTAATACCCCCTTTTTTGAAAGCGAACTTTTTGCAGAACTGAAAGAAGACCTCACCCAGTCATCCCGTTTCACCGCCACCTACCGCATTGCGGCTCCCGACTACGAAGAAGCCAAGAAGCTGGCCTTCGGCATCTGCGTAGAACAGACGGTGGAATGCCCCTACGAACTGGTGGAAGGCACTCCCATCGGCGACACCATTGTGGGCCAGATCGAGGACCTGAAGAAAGCGGAACCCGGCGCCTACTACGCCACCATTTCCTACGACCCTTCCGCTGTAGGAAATGAAATGGCGGAGCTTCTGAATATGCTTTTCGGAAATACAAGCCTTCAGCCGGGTATCAAGCTCATGTCCTTCGACCTTCCCGAAGCCATGTATGACAACTACCCCGGCCCCCGCTTCGGCCGTACCGGCCTCCGTGACCTCTGCGGCGTCCCCCGGGGCCCCATCCTCATGAGCGCTATCAAGCCTCTGGGCAGAAGCCCCAAAGAACTGGGAAAAATGGTATACGACCTGGCCATGGGCGGCTGCCCCATCATCAAGGACGACCACAGCCTTATGAACCAGGACTACGCCCCCTTCGAAGAAAGAGTGCTCCAGTGCGTCATGGCCCTTGCCGACGCCAAAGAAAAGACAGGTAAGAAGAGCATGTACATTGCCAACTGCACCGCCGACGGCCTCCAGTTCCTGGACCGGGCCTACAAGGCCAAGGAAATCGGTGCCGACGGCATTATGGCAGCTCCGGCCATCACCGGTTTTACCATGATCCGCGACCTGGCCAGGGATCCGGACTTCAACCTCCCCATCTTCCTCCACCCCTGCTTCTCAGGGCCCCAGGTCCTTTCCAAAGACTCCGGCATATCCCCTTTCTGCTACTACGGCCAGCTCTCCCGCCTCGCCGGCGCCGACGCCGTCATTTTCACCAGCTTCGGCGGCCGTTTCTCCTTCTCCCAGGACGTCTGCACCAGAATCTGCGAAGGCACCAACGAAAAAATGGCCTACCTCCGCTCCATCTTCCCCATCCCCTCCGGCGGCATGAGATGGCAGCTCTTCAAAGACATGTACCGCGTCTACGGCCCTGACACCATTTTCCTCGTAGGCGGCGCTCTCCAGACCGAAGGCCCGAACCTCACGGAAAATGTGAAATTCTTCCTGCAGAAACTGGAAGAAGCGCAGCAGTGAGACAGTGGGACAGTGGGACAGTGAAATATAGTGCCATCCTCCACTGTCATTTCGAAAATTTTTGAAGAAAGCAAGAATAATAAAAAAGACTGCGAAGAAATGTCTGCATTTCCTCACAGTCTTTTTTTATGCTTTATTTTCCGAAATCAGGGTCCTTCAGGATATCCTTGTACATTTCAATGTACTTGTCCGGCCTCCAGTCCGTGCCGTCTACGGCAGGGTTATGTTTGAAGGCATACCGGCTGGCCAGGGACAGGTCCACCGTAGCAGTAAACATTTCGATTTCCGGTGCATCTTCGTCCGTAAATTTCCGACCTGCATAGTAATAGAAGGACCAGGGATGTTTCTGTCCGGGGCCAAGAATGCAGCTGCCTCCCCAGAAATAGTTATCCACATCCAGGCCGCCGATATTGGCAGAGGCGATATAAATGCCATTCTGGATGACAGAAGCTTCCAGGGTAGGAGAGCCGAAATAAGGGCCGTGGCATTTGGCCAGGGCGGTGCTGTTAATCAGGAGACGGCATCCTTTAGCCACATAATACCTGGTAAGTTCCGGGAAGGCATAATTATCATAGCAGATGGCGCAGCCGATGGGGCCCCATTCGGAATGAAGAATGAAGGGCTTATCCCCTCTGGTGGCCCAGTTCGGTTCCGGCGAAGGCAGGTGCATTTTGTGATAGGCCCCTTCCAGTCCCTTCGGCGAAAAAATGGCCAGGCCATTATAAATGATATCCGGATTCTTGTCATCCCTGATGGGCATGCCGAAAATTACATACATGCCCAGCTTCTTTGTAAGCTCTGCCACTTCCAAAGTGCTTGGCCCCGGCACTGTTTCTGCCAGTTTGTACTGCATCTTTTCCTTGAAAGGCTTATCTGCTTCATCGTCGTAGCCGGTGAGGCTCATTTCCGGGAATATAACAATCTGGCTGCCTTTGCGGTAAGCGCATTCGATGTATTCTTCAATCCGTTTCAGGTTGGACGCCTTATCGCCCCATACCGGATGAAAAGTAACCACAGAAATCGTACAGATATCCTTCATAGCAAGACCCCCTTGAAAACGAAGAAGGTGCCTACAGGGGAAATCCCTATAAGCACCTTCGCTTAATTTTTATGCCTCAAGTATAGTCCTCTTCGAAGGCAAAGTCAAATCCTTTCTCCGGATACCATAGTCGTTTTTACTCTGGTCCCATGAAAATCTTTTTCTTCCTTCACTGCCCATTTTCTCTTGTCCACTTCATTCCGCCAGCGGAGTACGGCGGCAATGACGAAGGCCAGTGCCAGCATGGCGGAGAAGAGATGAAGGGTGGCTGCATAACCGCCGGTATTTTCCTTCATGAAAGCCAGGATGAGGGGACCTGCCACGCCGGCAATGCCCCAGGCGGTCAAGATGGATCCGTGAATGGAGGAAAGCTGCTTTACGCCGAAAATATCGGAAAGATAGGCAGGCATGCAGGAGAATCCGCCGCCGTAGCAGCTGATGATAAGGAGCACCAGGGCCTGGAAAATGAGGCCTTCCGTAGTCATGGAGAGCTGGTAGAATGCCCATACTTCCAAAGCGAAGAATACCATGTAGGTAATGCCCCGGCCTATCCAGTCGGAAATGGTGGACCACACGATACGGCCGCCGCCGTTAACGATACCGATAATGCCCACCAGGGAAGCAGCCTCTACCGGAGTCATGCCGATGACTTCCTGGGCCATGGGAGAAGCTACCGCCAGAAGACCGATGCCGCAGGTAATGTTGGTGAAGAAAATCCACCAGAGAGCAAACCATTTCCAGGTATGCATCGCTTCCTTCCTTGTCATCTGGGGACCTACCAGGGTTCTCTTATTTCCTTTCGCAGCTTCCCGGCGGAGCACTTCTTCCAGCATGACCGGGATTTCACCCTTCTTCGGCGGGCGGAGATAGGAAGCGGAAAGGGAAATAATCACCGCATAGGCAATGCCCAGAATGAGGAAATTGGTGGTAAGGCCGTAGGTATCGGTGAGGAAGCGCATGAGAGGGCCTGCCACCAGTGCCGCAAAGCCGAATCCCATAATAGCCAGGCCCGTAGCAAAGCCGCGGTGTTCAGGGAACCATTTCACCAGAGTGGATACGGGGGTAATGTAGCCGGTGCCAAGGCCTATGCCGCCGATCATGCCGTAAAAGATATAAAGGAGCAGGGACGACTGCATATGTACTGCCAGTGCCGTGCCCAGAAGGCCGGTGCCGAAGAAGGCCGCCGATACCAGGCCGGACCGGGCCGGACCCATCCGTTCCACCACGCCGCCCAGGAAGCCGGCGGACAGTCCCAGAAATAGAATGGCAATAGAAAAGGCCCAGGTGGTTTCCGAAAGGGAAAGACCCATAGCCGCCATGACCGGCTTCGTCAGTACACTCCATGCATACACACTGCCGATGCAGATGTGGATGCCCACAGCTGCCAGGGCAATAAGCCAGCGATTCTTCTTTTTCATAAGAAATCCCTCCATAAGCATAATGCAATGAAGGGAAACCGGAGACGCAAAGACCGTCTGAGTAGGTTTCCCTGCCCAGACGGTCGGCTGATTCAGAAAATACCGGTCCACGTGGTTAATTCCACATTTCTCCGTCAGTTCCGGTACCTCTTTCGTTTGTGTTTACAGGATAGCACGGAAATGAAACCATGTCAATGATTTTCTATATGGGTGTGAGTGAGCTGGTGGGAAAGTGAGAAAGTGGGACAGTGGGACAGTGGGACAGTGAGAAAGTGAGAAAGTGAGACAGGGAGACAGTGAGACCGCTGTACTCTGACTGCTATCCGCTGACCGCTGGCGTGCCGGACTGTATTTTCGGATGCCGGTAAGGAGCTCATAATGCAGGAAGCTGTGAAGAAATGATTGAACATTTTTCACAGCCCCGACCGCCTGCGGCGGCCTCCCCCTTCCACCACTACGTGG
>NZ_CALGPS010000224.1 GCF_937959425.1 uncultured Dialister sp. | reverse complement strand
CCCCCATTCCCCATTCTCCAGTCCCCAGTCTCCCAAAAATCTCCACCTTACCCCTTCTTCCTCTTTCAGCTATAATATATAAAGACATAAAATGCAAATGAATAAAGGAGGCTGTTATGATGAAACCATTGTTGAAAAGTCCATTTCATGCCGGTCCGAAGACGGAGGGGTACCTGCTTACTGCCATGAACCTTTGGAACACGCCCCTTTCTCTCTGGGGTCTGTCCCAGGTGTCCATTCCGGAAAATGCGGAAATTCTGGATATCGGCTGCGGCGGCGGGAAGAATCTCATGCGTCTTCTGGAGAAGGCGCCCAAAGGCCATGTGTCCGGCATTGACTCGTCCTTCCGGGCCGTGGACTTTGCCTACCGTTTCAATGAGAAGGCCATCCGGGAAGGGCGCTGCTCGGTATATGAGGGATCCGCCGATGTGCTTCCTTTTAATGAAAACAAATTTGATTTCATCCTGGCAGAGGAAACCTTTTATTTCTGGAAGGATCCTGCCGCCTGCCTGAAGGAGGTTCTCCGGGTATTAAAGCCCGGCGGCACTTTCCTCATCCTCCAGTCCAAGGGGGGCAGTCCCCTCCACCAGGTTTATGAAAAGCTCATCCCCGGCATGAAGGTATACAGCAAAAGCGAGCTGAAGGAGCTTCTGGAAGAAGCGGGACTCCGGGATGTAACCATCCATGGGAAACTGGGCGCCCTGGCTGTGGTGTCGGTAAAGCCGGTCACGGCACTGGATGCGGCAAAGCGGAAACTGAAGCTTTCTTCCATTCCCTATGGCCGGCTGACTGCCGCCGCTTTGAGTGCCGCCGCCCTGGGGCTGGCTGCCTATGGGGTTTCTCGTAAATACCGTTCTTGAACATGCCCCAAAGCTGCGGTCTTCCAAGGCCCATGCTTAATAAACAGGGAAGTATTTTTAATTCCCCATTGACTTTTTAGCATACTTGGATTTATAATTAAATGCGTTCTAAAGTTCAATTTTCTGGATTTTAGAACCGGAATGCTTATGCATTCCAAAGGTATTCTCTTCGGGCAGTTTCTGCCCCTATGGAAAGCGCAGGGTGCTTCGCCTCACCGGTGAATCTCTGTGTTTTCCCTCTGTCCGGGGAGGAAATGAAGGAGCGGGATTCCCCTAAGTCCCGCTCCTTTCCTCTATCCGAAAAAAGGCAGAATGGGAAAATATCTTTCTAAATTTAAGAAAAATGTGATTATGCATTCCCTATCAATATGAAAAAGTGTATACTGTTTCAGAGAATTTTTTAAAGAGGTATCTTTCCACACCTCCCATTCCTTTTCCGGCCGACATGACCAATCCTCTTTTTCTATTTTTTATTCTGATTGTAAATTCATCGGGTCAATTTTGAAATATTGCTTAGGGGCCGGTAAATACGTGGATTTCTTTTACCTATTCGCAAGGCATTCCATATTCCGTCAATCACGAAATCATTTTTCGTTTGACAATCGGGTGGAATGTCTTTTATAATAAATCAAGTCAGGGGCATTTAGGTATGCATGTACTATGTGTATACGCATTTTGTTTAGGGGAAAGGTGAGGTATATATTACTATGTCCGAAAAAAGGGCAGTCCACATGAAGGGTATCCGGAATCAGATTCTCAGGACCGCTGAAAAACTGTTTCTGACCCAGGGTTACAAAACTACTACAATCCGGCAGATTGTGCAGGATTCCGGAATTACATCCGGCAGTATCTACAATATTTTTGAAGACAAGGAGCACTTGTTTTCCGCTTTGGCCGATCAGTTTATGACTGACGCCAAAGCAAAGATTGACAAAGCACTGGAAGGTGAATCCGCAGACAGGCGTCTGGTCGGTCTTCTGGCCATGGAACTTTACTGTACAGAACAGAATCCCATTGTCCGTGAATTGGCCTGCGCTTTCCATACATCTCCCTTCCTTATGGAAACGGTGATTAAGCGTCATTCCGTACTGGCTGAAGAGGTCTGGATGAGCCGAAGACACCCCCGCAACTCCAGCCTTGATACAGCCATCCTGATTTCAGAAGGCATGATTTCTTCCTATCTCATTTCCTTTGATTTCTCTCAGAAAATGAACTATGATGAAATCCGCCGGAAAGTGATGATGCTGATTCTCAGAGCCATGGGTCTGGAAGCCAGGGAAAGCAGCCATCTCATCCAGTATATGGAAGAGAACAGAGCGCTTTGGCTGGATCTGGCAGACCAGGTACTGCATCATTCCGATGAAACCCCTGAAGAAAAATAAAATCCATCAAAAAAGCGTTGAAAACATGCGTTTTCAACGCTTTTTTATTTGTGTTCCAAGGATTTATAGACACGCCCTTCGGGCGTGAAGGGGCACGGCTTCGCCGCAGGTTGTGGCCTGCTGGCGCAGGCAGGTTGTGTAAAAGGGGTGTGTCTGAAAAGGTTCTTAGGATTGACCGGCTTCCAGCCGGAGGGTTCTCAGGTTTGACGGGCCTTTCAGGCCCGAGGGTTGTGGTGGCGGCTTCGCCGCAGTATAAAAAGGGGGCGCGCCTATCGGCGCAGGTTGTGTAGAAGGGTTGTGTAAAAGGCTGTGGGGAAAGGTGCCAGTGTTTCAAAGGGTTCAAAGGGGGGTGGATTGCCGCTTCGCGTCAATCCACCCCCCTTGGTGCCTGCGGCTCCATTGTCACACCAGCTCACCAGCCCACTATCTCACTAGTACACTAGTCCACCAGCCCACTAAAACGACTGCTCTCCCTTGTAGAGGAGTTCCTTAATAAAGTTAGGAAGGACGAAGCAGCTTTTCTGGATGTGGGTATTGTAGTATTTCATAGGCGTCGGCACATCTTTTCTTGGTTCCGCCGTAAGGGGGTCATAGACCTTGGATGCCAGCATGAAGGAGTGGAGGCAGGCGGGATAGATGGGCACGTGGGAGTAGTACATTCGTACAAGGGGGAAGACGTCATTCATGGCTTCGAATACGTCATGCACTGTTTTCTGCTGCACAATGGGGGATTCGGTCTGCTGCACGATGAGGCCGTCTTTCCGAAGGGCCGCATAGGCGCTTTTGTAGAAGTCTCTGGTGAAGAGGCCTTCTCCCGGTCCGATGGGGTCGGAGCAGTCGATGATGATGACGTCGTAGTAGTCTTTCACGCTTTTGGCAAAGGCGATGCCGTCGCCTACGTGAACGTGGAGCTTTTCCGGCGGATTCCTGAGTACCCTGGAAATGGTAGGAAAATATTCTTTGGAAAGTTCGATGACCCTGCCGTCGATATCGCAGAGGTCCACCTGGTTGACACATTCGTGACGGCACACTTCCCGGGCCACGCCGCCGTCGCCGCCGCCGATGATGAGCACCCGTTCCGGATGGGGATGGAGCATGAGGGGCACGTGGGAAATCATTTCATGGTAGGTCCATTCGTCCTTCACGGAGGTCTGGAACACGCCGTCCAAAATCAGGAGCCTGCCGTATTCCAGGGTATCGGCGATTTCGATATGCTGGAAAGGGGTCTGTTCCTCGTGTACCATTTTTGTAATCTTCAGGGTAAGGCCCAGGTTTTCATTGGCCCATTCGGTGACGTACTTTTTTTCTTCCATAGGCTTATTCCCTGTTTGCAGTGTCTTCTGCCGGTTCAGCCGCCGGTTCTTCGCCCTTGGCAGTGGCAGCAGCCTGGTCAAAAAGGTTGCCGCCGGCAGGGTTTTCTGCTGTTTCAGCAGCCGGTGCAGCTTCCTGCACTTCCGGAGCCGGTTCTTCCTTAGCTTCTTCCTTTGGTTCCTCTGCCTTCGGCGCTTCTGCAGCTGCCGGAGCGGGCTTGGCAGTGCCGTCTTCTACAGGCTGGGGAGCCTTGACGGCTTTGGCGGATTCGATAAGGGACAGGGCGGATTTGAAATTGGAAAGGAGTTTTTCGATATAAAGGTTCATGTCCCCTTCTGTTTTCAGAAGGTCTGCATTCATCTTGCGGCGGGCAGATTCCGCGTCAGCCACGATCTTGTGAGCCTCGTTCTGGGCTTCCCGGATAGAGAGTTCCGCTTCCTTGTGGGCGTTTTTCTTTACATTATCCGCCGTTTCCTGGGCCATGACCAGGGTATTGGACATGGTGGATTCCATTTTTTCATAGTTGCGGAGCTTCGTGCGGATGGTGTCCATTTCCTCTTCCATTTCACGATGTTCCCGATAAATCCGTTCATAGTCCTTGGCCAGCTCTTCCAGGAAGGTATTCACCTCGTCCTGTGCATAGCCGCGGATCTGGCGGGAAAATGTTTTATTATGTATATCCATTGGTGTAATCATGCTGTATGTCTCCTTTGGAAATTTGATGTACTTACATGGGAAAGGCAGTGCCGGCAGCACGTACAGGAAAACCTGGAAACTAGAAACCAGAAACTAGAAACTAGAAACTAGATACTAGATACTAGATACTAGCCACTAGCCACTAGCCACTAGCCACTAGCCACCAGCCACCAGCCGCTGTCTCATTTATACCTGTATATCAAAAGGCCTGTACGTCCTTTCCGGCTCATGCCTGTTTCTTCCTTGATTTCTATACGGCCTCTGCCCCGAATGCTGATAATGTCTCCTGCTTTCACGGTCTGGGAGGCACTTTTGGCAGGCTGCCAGTTCACTTCCGTTCTTTCATCTTCCACGGCCTGCACCATTTTGGAGCGGGAAATACCAAAGCCTGCAGCGCCTACGGCGTCCAGGCGAAGGGAGGCTACTGTGGCCCTCACTTCCTTGGCGGTCTGCTTGGGGGGCTCAATATCGGAGAGGGGGATTTCTTCCACCTTTACCGGCACCATGGCCACTTTTTTGAAGTTATCCATGAGCCAGTCCTTCATGGCGCTGTCCACCACTACCTGACAGCCGGCGCCCTGCATGAGGATATCTCCCAGCACCGCCCGGTCAATGCCAAGGCCCATGAGGGAACCCAGCACATCCCTGTGTCCGATGAGGCGATACCTGCCGTCCCAGGTGACGGAGAGGAGACTTTCACCGAAGTCCACAGGACCGTCATAATCTTCCCTGCAGAAGGCAATGCGTACCCTTTCCGCTTCATGATAGCCGCCGAAGGCGGAGGATTTCACTGTCTTCATGTGGGCCGCAATGGTCTGGCCGATCTGCCGCGCAAAGGGGGCCATAAAGGGGCCTACCGCAAAGGGACGCCCCCGGTCCACTGCGTCTGCCAGGTCCAGAAGGCGCATGGCCATGTCTTTGGACTCCTCGCCGGAAGCTGCAAAATAACGAAGTATCTTTTCTCTATCTTTCATTTCATCCTCTTCCCTGTGAGAAACAGGAGAGACAGAATCCTGTCTCTCCTGACTTTCTTATTTCCCTGCCATGGCGTCTGATTTTTCAAGACAGGCCTTGACGCCGTCCATGAGGGCGGCGCGGATGCCGTCCCTTTCCATGGCATGAATGCCGGCGATGGTGGTGCCGCCGGGGCTGGTGACCTGGTCACGGAGCTCCGCCGGATGCTTTCCTGTTTCCAGCACCATTTTCGCTGCGCCGTAAAGGGTCTGGGCGGCAGCTTCGATGGCCAGTTTTCTTGGCAGGCCGATAAGCACGCCTGCATCGGCCAGGGCATCGATGATGACAAAGGCATATCCCGGGCCGGCGCCGGACAGGGCGCCCAGCTCATCCAACTGCCGCTCTGTGACCACCGCTTCTTTTCCTAAAGCGGAAAAAATATCTTCCGCTTCCTTTACAAATTCCGGGGACGCTTTCTTTCCCGGTGCAATGGCAGCCATGCCTTCCCCTACGGAAGCAGGGGTATTGGGCATGACGCGGATGACCTCCGTCCCTTCCGGAAGGGCGCCTTCCAGGGAGGAGAGAGTCACCGCCGCTGCAATAGAAAGAACCCGGGATGGATGATACCGGGATATTTCCTGAAGCACTCCCGGCACCACATTGGGCTTTACCGCCAGAATCACCAGGTCCGCTTCCTTCGCTTCACTGCCGTCCACGGAAGGATGGACGCCATAGCGGGCAGCCTTTTCCCGGGATGCTTCTTCGGAATGCTCTTTCAAATATATTTCATCTTTTGACCACAGCCCTTTGGCCAGGCAGCCGGAGAGGATGGCCCCTCCCATGGCGCCGCAGCCGAAAATCAGGATTTTCTTCATTTCTACGGTCCTTTCCAGGTCGGAATGCCTGATACAAATGCCAGCCGGTCTTCATGAAGGTCCACCGTAGAGGGAACGCAGATGAGCACGTCATCATTCAGGAGCATCACATCTCCATGGGCCATATAGACGGCGCCGCTCATGAAATCCACAAAGCGGCTGGCCACTTCATCATCCACATTGTCATTCAATACAACCATCACCGTCATGCCCCTTGCCAGGGCATCCACTGCATGACGGGCATCTCCGTAGGATCCGGGAACGAGGATATCCACTTCCTGAGGGCGGATGCTCCTTGCGGGCAGCGCGCCTGCCGCGGGAACATCTTCTCCTTCTTCCCGTTCCGGTTCCTCATAGCTGTCTTCTTCAGGAGCTTCTTCAAACTGGTTTTTCAGCCAGTTCACTCCTTTGGACAGGAAAGACATCAGCCCTGTGGAGCCTCAGGTCCCTGAGGTGTCTGGGCGTTCCACTGGGGTGCTGCCGGTGCCTGCTGCTGATCCTGGTAGGCAGCGAAATTTTCACGGGATACGCTCATATTATTCGGCGCGCAGAGATAAATGTTTTCGGAAATCTGGTCGATTCTGCCGTCCAGTGCATACATGATACCCTGTACGAAATCTACAATCCGCTGTGCTTCGTCGGCGTCGGTTTTTTCCATGTTCATTACCACCGGGCGCATAGCCTTCAGATGGTCGCCGATTTTTTCAGCGTCCCCATAGCTCTTGGGGTTCACCACCACCATGGTATAGGGCTTGGCTGCCTGGCGGGGCTGGGCAGTTCTGCCGATGCCTCTGACCGGGCTTACTGCAGAGGGACGGGGTGGAACGGGAGCAGCCGGACCTGCCGGTACTTCCTCTTCCATTTCCTCTTCTCTTTCATCCTCATCCCTGTCAACAAACTGGTCCTTAAATTTATCAAGCAGACTCATTTTTTTCTCCTCTCAATGATAGTGTCTTTCGCCAAAAATGGCTGTGCCTATGCGCACCATATTGGCTCCTTCTTCAATGGCAATTTCAAAATCATGGGTCATTCCCATGGACAGGATGGAAATCTGTCCTTCGGGAAATTCCTTTTTCATATCTTCCCACATGCTGTGGGCCTTCCGGAATACGGGGCGGGTCTTTTCCACATCCTCATAGGCCGGTGCCATGCACATGAGCCCCTTCACCCGGATATGGGGAAGAAGGGATGCTTCTCTGCATACATCATCCAGACTGTCCGGCGCCATGCCGTGCTTCGATTCCTCTCCGGAAATATTGAATTCCAGAAGCACATCCTGCACCTTGCCGATTTCCCCGGCCCGGCGGTCGATTTCCCGAAGAATGTCCAGGGAATCGCCGGACTGGATCAAATCAGCCATGGCCACTGCCTTTTTTACCTTATTCTTTTGCAGATGGCCCTGCAGATTCCAGACCACCGGAAGCGTCAAGGCCTTGAACTTCTCTTCCATTTCCTGGACCCGGTTCTCCCCCACCTGGGTCACTCCCAGATGGATGGCCTCTTCCATATCCTCCAGAGGATGGAACTTCGTCACCGCCACCAGAGTCACTTTCTGCCCATAGGGAGACCGCTTTTCAGCCTTGTGAATCCGGTCCATTACATGGGCTAATCTTTCCTTGATTTCTGACATAGCCCCGCCTTCTTTACTCGTTTTTTCCGTACATCCACATGAGGATATACCTAAAGATTATTATATCACAGTTATTTCCGAGAAAAAACAGAAAATATGGATTTTATGGGCTTTATCCCCTGCTGAAACAGGAAATTTTCAGTCCTCTGCCCTGGATTTTCTATTCAAAAAAGGCAGTAAAGGAACGGTCATCCTTCGCTGCCTTTTATCATGGCGTCCTTGTGATTCCGAAAATTGAGCGGGCTGGTAAGCAAGTGGGTTAGTGAGCTGGTGAGCTAGTGGGTTAGTGGACTGGTGAGCTCCAGCCCATTGAGCCTTTTCCATTTCGGAGGGAGATTTCTCGACTCCTCTTCACTATCTCCACGAACCGCCTGCCTCATTCCTCCGCTGTCCTCCGCTCGAAATGACGGTGAGGCGGGGCAGCACCGGCGTCACCCCTGCCGGAATGACCGCAGGCCGCCTGCCTCTGCGTCATCTCGAGCGGGACTTAGGGCCGTTATGAATAATCCATGTTTTTCATTTCATTGACACTCTGAGTCGAGAGATCTCACGCCACAATACAGCCAATCCCATTCCAGGAGGAGATTCCTCCACTCCACTCCGCTGCGGTCGAAATGACAATGGGGCGGGCAGCACCGGCGTCACTCCTGCCGGAATGACGCTGAAACAACTGATGTCTGACGTCTGACCGTCTGACCGTCCCACTGTCTCACTGTCTCACTGTCTCACTATCTCACTATCTCTCTGTCTCCCCTTTACGCGGCTCAGACCATCTTTGCCTTTTTAGCGATTTCATCGGGAATCTTGATACCCAGGATTTCCGCATCCTTCTTATTGATGACAATGGTGTATTCCTTCTGGTGCTGGATGGCTGCCGTTTCCGGCTTGATCTTGCCGTCCAGGATGTCGGCAGCCATGTGGCCTGTCTGCACACCCAGCTTGTAGTAGTCTACGGACAGGGCTGCCAGGGCGCCGTCCTTGGCCATAATGTCCGCCCCTACGATGACGGGAATCTTATTGGCATCGGTGACTTTCATGAGGGTGGGGATGGAGGAGGCCAGGGTGTTGTCGGTGGGGACATAGATGAAATCCACCTTGCCTGCCAGAGATTCTGCCACCTGCTGGATATCATTCACGCTGTTTACGGTTCTTTCTTCTACAGCCAGGTTATTCTTTTTGCAGTAATCCTTCATCATGTTGGCCTGCACTTCACTGTTCACTTCACTGGAAGAGTAGATGAGGCCTACGGTCTTGGCATTGGGCACCAGAGCTCTGCCCAGGTCCATCTGGGCGTCGATGGAAGCCAGGTCGCTGACGCCGGTGACGTTGCCGCCGGGCTTTTCATCATTCTTCACCAGTTTGGCGGTGGTGTAGTCCGTAATGGCGGTGCCTACGATGGGAATATCCTTGATTTCATTGGCCACTGCCTGGGCTGCAGGGGTGGCGATGGCACAGATGAGCTTCGGCTTTTCCGATTTGAAGCGGGATGCGATGGTCTTCAGGTTGGACTGGTCGCCCTGGGCGTTCTGCTGGTCAAAGGTCACCTTGTCCTCGCCGTAGCCTCTTTCCTTCAGTCCGTCCACAAAACCTTTATTGGCCTCATCCAGGGAGCCATGCTGCACGATCTGCACCACACCGATAATGGGCTTGCCGGAAGCCGAGCCGGCGCCTCCTTTAGGCTGGCTTCCGCCGCATCCTCCATATACCAGGGCTGCTGCCGCCAGAACTGCTGCCATACTCATTTTCATCCATGTCTTCATTTCTATTTCCTCCCAAATTCCTATACTGCTTTATTTAATATATGTATCTTCCAGTGCGTCCATGGTACCGTTCGTTTCCATTTCCGCCAGGAAGAAATTGACATAGTTCAGGAAATCCTGGTCTCCCTTGGCCATGAGGGCGCCGAAGCGGCTTCTGGTAAAGGGCTTGTCCACCAATGGAGCTGCCAGCTTCTTGTCCATCCGTACATACCGCCTTGCCTCCATGGTTTCCGTAATCATCACGTCCGCCTTGCCCTTGGCAATGAGTGAAGGGATTTCCGCATTCTTCTCATGAATGATGAGGGTAGCATGGGGCAGGCGGGATTTTGCAAATTTTTCATTCGTTCCGCCGGGATTCACCATGACCTTCACTTCCGGTCTGTCCAAATCCGAGAGAGACTTGTATTTCCCTTCCTCCCCCTTCCGGCAGAGAATGGTCTTGCCGAAGAGAAGGTAGCCATCCGACATGGCCAGGGTTCTTTCCCTATCGAAGGTTCTTGTAATGCCGCAGAGGGCCAGGTCGAATTTGCCGTCTGCCGTATCCTGGGAAAGGGTCTTCCAGGTGGTGGGCACATACTCCACCTTCACATGAAGGGAGTCTGCCAGCTTTTCCGCCAGTTCTGTATCAAAGCCTTCATACTTTCCATCAGCGTCCTTATAGGACATAGGCCTGTAATCGCCGGTGGTACCCACCCGGAGAGTCCCCCGGGCTGCAATATCCTCCAGGTGCGCCGCCCAAACGCTTCCTGCTCCTCCCAGAAGGAGCCCTGCCGCCAGTATGGCGGCTCCTGCTATCTTCATCATCTTCATATTTTCCATCCTTCCATCCTGAAATCAAAAAGTCCCCTGCTTATTTCTAAGCAAGGGACGACGGGACACATCGCGGTACCACCCTGTTTACCTGAATAAACACAAAAGGGTGATACCCAAGGGACGGATTATCCGTGGTACCACCCAAATTATCTTCATCAGATCGACTCTACGCCCTGTAACGGAGGCACACGTCGCAGCCTACTCCAAAGTTCAGCCGCGCAGTTCAGGAAAGAACTTCCCCATTCCTCCGCCGCCGGTTCCCACCAAATGCCGGCTCTCTGAAGGACTTCCGGAATGAGTACTTTTTTCCATCAGCACTTTTGTAATATGAGTTCATTGTAGCCAATGGACACGGTCTTGTCAAGGGGTTCCCCCATATAGTCCCCCGCCTGCGACCTCCACTGTCCTGCCAGTCACCAGCCCACTATTGCATATTTTCCGGTTGAAGTTCTCCTGTGAGGCAGTGGTAGTGTTTTCTTTTATCCTTATACATTTTCCGGTCTGCCTGGTTGAAGGCGGAGGAGAGGGCACTGCCGGTTTCGGCCCACTGGGCGCCGTAGGCTACGGACATGTCTTCCCTGGCGTTCATCATGTCGTAGAATTCCTGGAATTTCCTGTAAAAGGCGCATTCGGAAATGCCCGGCAGGAGGACTACGAATTCATCGCCGCCGGCGCGGTACACGTATTCATCACCCCAGAACTGCTGCATGGCCTTTGCGGCGCGATGAAGCAGCCTGTCCCCTGCCACGTGGCCTTCTTCATCGTTGGCTCTTTTCAGTCCATTCACATCGCCGAATACGATGCCCGCCGGATGATCCAGTTTTTCAAGCTCTTCCAGTTTTTCCATGAAACCGTTCCTGTTTCTTGCACCGGTGAGCATGTCCCTGTGGCTCAGGTAGTCCAGCCTTTTCAGGAGTTTCTGGTTTACCATGCGGGCGCCCAGGAAATAGGAAATGGTCTCCAGCACTTTCTGGGTGTTCACCGCATCGCTGATCTCATAGTTGTCGGCACCGATATATCCGATGAGATTTCCTCCGTCATAAATGGGAGAATCCATAATACTCTTTATACCCTGGCGTTTCAGGTTTTCATAGTCTACAGGGTCGTCTTTCCTGAGGACTTCAATATCTTCCAACACCAGGCTGGTATTGTCAACAAGAAATTTTTCCCATCCGCCGATATAGTCATCATAGTCCAGATTCTGGAGTGTTTGGATTTCCGGCGTTACCCCTTCCCTGCACCATTCAAAGGTGTTGCTTACCTTTTTTCCGTCGGTTTCCAGGATGTAAAGGCGGTCGGCATGGATAATGGTGCCCAGCTCCGCCAGCATATGGTTCACCGCTTTTTCATAACTTTCTCCGCCGTTCATGATTTTGGCAAGGCGGATGATGATGTCGTCGGTATTGCTGGACTGGCGGAGGTTCATCTTTTCCAAATGGTCCATGTCCACATTCATGAATATGAAAGCAGCCCTGCCTACGCCTGCCGGTTCCACTTCAAATTCCAGCCAGTGGCCCACTTCCCTGCTGTACATGCGGCTTCGTACCTGTTTTCCCTTTGCCGCTTCGTAGCAGTAGTCAAACCATTTTTCATCGGCATTATCATAGACAGAGAGAAAAGAGTGTCCAACCAATTCCTCCTTCCGTCTCCCCACCATTTCGCAATAGGCCTTATTGACATATACATATATAGCATCCACCGCTTTTTGGTTTTCCTCGTCCACTACTACATCAAAAGCAGCATAGGCTACCGGCACATTCATATCCAGATCCGGTATAAACTTGTCATCTTCCATCAAAAACTTCCATTCTTTATTAAACATACTCATTCTTACTGCAAAAGGGCAAAATAAAGGCGCAGCATTCGCTGCGCCCTAAGGAAAGCACTGATTCTCCTACAGAATCGGCGCTTCATGAAATTGCTACTCCGGTGCAGCTGGCTGCCATGTTACAGGCCCTATAGTTTTGCGTCACAGGTTTTCACCTGCTTTGCCCAATGCCTATGAAATTAACTACGGTTCTATTATACACAATTTATATAACAAATATCAATATACATCGAATATTCTAATATTTAAAAATAAAGAAATGTTAAGCGGCAAAACCGCTGCATAAAAAAAACAGCCCCCAGAAAGGAGCTGTTTTCTTTTATTTCATTCTCACATCTGCAGGAGCAGCGGCAAAGCTTTCTGCCGTTTCCGGTTCTTCTTTGAAGCCGCCGGATTTCCGTTCATGCTTTCTCTTATTCTTTTCAATGAAATAGTAGCCGATGAGAAGGATGGCAAACCATACGGGAGTAACATAAAGGGCTACCCTTGTATCATCGCGGAAGGCGGAAGCCACAACCACACCTAAGAGGAAAAGCATGGTGAGATAGCCGGACCAAGGGGCAAAGGGCATTTTATAGGTAAGGAGTTTCTTTTCTTCCGGGGAAAGGGAAGCGCGGAACTTCTGCTGGGTACGGAGGATGACGAACCAGGTAAAGAGGGCGCCGAAGGAGCCTACGCTGGTGACATAAACAAATACCCTTGCCGGCATGATGTAATTCATGAGCACGGAGAAAAGAAGTACTGCTGCAGAGAAGATGATACCTACCCAGGGCAGACGGTGGCGGTTCAGGCGCTGGAAGCAGGAGGGTGCATTCCCTTGGAGAGACAGGTTGTAAAGCATGCGGCCGGAACTGAAAATGCCGCTGTTGCAGGAGGACAGCACAGCTGTAATGACTACGATATTAATAATGTCTGCAGCGCCGGCAATACCCAGCTTCTCGAAGGTAATAACGAAGGGGCTGCCCAGATGGCCGATTTCATCCCAGGGATAAATAGCCATGATCACGCCCAGGGACAGTACATAGAAAATCAGGATACGCCAGAACACTTCATCAATGGCCTTCTTAATGGTGGACCGGGGATCATGGGCTTCGCCGGCGGTGACGCCGATGATTTCAATGCCCAGGTAGGAGTACATCACCATGACCAGAGCCATGAGGGTGCCGCCGATGCCATTGGGGAAGAAACCGCCGTGGGTCCACAGGTTTGTAATCCCCACAGGCTCCCAGCCGTTGCCGATACCGAAAAGAATCATGCCTGCACCGCCGATAATCATGAAGATGATGGTGCAGATTTTAATCAATGCAAACCAGAATTCAAACTCCCCGTAGGCGGAGACAGCAATGAAATTGACCACCGTCATAAGAAGGAGCGCGCAGAGAGCCGATACCCACTGGGGCAGGTCGGGGTACCAGAAATTCATGTATATCCCCACCGCCGTAAGCTCCGCCATGCAGGTAACCATCCACATGTACCAGTACGTCCAGCCGGTAAGGTAGCCCCACTTCGGCCCCAGAAAACGGGCGGCGTGGGCACTGAAGGCGCCGGATACGGGGTAAGCCACGGAGAGCTCGCCCAGGGCCCGCATAATGAAATAAATGGCGATGCCGCCAATGATGTAGGTGAGGAGCACCGAAGGGCCTGCCAGCTCGATGGCCGTGGCGGACCCAAGGAACAGGCCTACGCCGATGGCCCCGCCAAGGCCGATCAGCTGGATGTGCCGGTTCTTCAGTCCTCTCTCTAGGTTCTCATGCATTTCCTGATTTTTTTCTGCCATATAAAACTCCCAAATCTGACAAAAAATCCGGGCCTGTGCCCTTTCATGGGGAAGGTCCGGAGAAAAGAACTACTTTGTTTATTTTATACGCAGATACCCTCTACATCAAGATAGAAATTCGCTATTTCTATACTTTTTCAGCCATACGGGATAAATTTAATTCCTTTAGGTATATATTTTCTATCTATATATTATCATTCGTCCATTTCCCGGCAGAATCATTGATTTTGTTTATGAAAAATTCCAACATCGGGAAAGCCGGGCTTTTCCCTGATACCGTTCATGAGCACATCGAAGGCCTGGTTCATATAGGAGGCTTCTGAAATCTCCTCCTTCACGGCGAACCGTTTCTTGATTTCACTCATGAGATAATAGTAGGCCACCATGCCCGCCCAGGAAATACAGACCTCCGTGGGCTTCAGATTGCTTCGGAAGGTGCCCTCCTCCATGCCCTCCGTCAGCGCCGCCCGAAGCACCACCAGCACCATGGCAAACCTTTCCTTCCCGATGGACGCAAACACATCGGTGGGATGAATCATTTCCCAGGAAAAAATGCGGAGGATGTAGGGATGTTCCTTCATGAGGCGGAAAAAGAAACGGGAGTAAAGCTCCATGATTTCCATAGGCGTCCTCGTGCCGTCCGCCGCCATTTCCACAAAGTCCACCAGAAGGGCGCTCCCCCGCTCCAGGATGGCAGCATAGAGCTCCTTCTTTCCGCCGAAATAGTAGGAAATGGCGGCGCTGTTCACCCCCGCCTCTTTTCCTATGTCCCGGATGGACACGTCGGAATAGCCCTTCAGCGCAAAAAGCCGGATAGCCGCATTTTCAATCTGCTCCTTCTTATCCGGCGCCTTCTCCTTTTCCTCATCCGGGAAAAGGCAGTGGTACAAATCCTCCTTCGTACCGAAATAATAGGAAATGGAAGATACACTCACCCCGGCCTGGCGGCTGATGTCCCGAAGAGAGGTGTCATGATACCCCTTCTCTCTGAAAAGACGGCGCGCCGCCTTCTCAATCTGTTCCTTCTTCCCTGCTCCCATTGTTTATGCCCCCTGAAATCCAACCATATACCGGTTATTTTCTCTATTATATATGATTTTTCCTCCGATTGGAACAGCGGGATAGAATGATTGAACCGTTCAGCAGCTTGTGTTCAATAGTGTAAAGTATGCAAAGAGTTCAGAGTGGAAAGATTTGCAGAACTTTACCCAGTAGGAAGTGTACCGCGCCCCCTTCCTCTGTCAGAATACTGAGCGTTAGCGAAGGATCTCGGTACAGGTCGATAGTATCTCATTTGTCAATCAATACCGGTCGGCAGGAAGGGGCTTCAAATGTTCAAAATTCTCCCTTCATCCTCTATGGGCAGACATCTTTCTTTTCCCTTCCATTCCCTTTATAATAGAAAAAATGTAAAGAAGCACATCAAACACTTCCCAAGGAGTAAAATATGAGAAATATCTGGATTACCCTTTCCTATGAAGGGACAAACTATGCCGGATTCCAGCGGCAGGAAAACAGGATGACCGTGCAGGAAATGGTGGAAAATGCGCTGCAGGAATTGACCGGCGTGAAAACCACCCTGTACTTCGTAGCCAGAACCGATGCAGGGGTTCATGCCTACGGCCAGGAATGCACTTTTTACACCGAATCCTCCATTCCGGGTGACCGATTTATTTTTGCTCTGAACCGCATGCTTCCCCGGGACATCAGAGTCACTCAAAGCCGAGAAATGGAAGAAAACTTTTCCGTGCGCCGGCGGAATTTCGGAAAGACTTACTGCTATCTTCTTTCGGAAGAACGGGAAACCTCCCCTTTCCTGGTGCGCTATCTATGGCGCACAGGAAAGAAACTGGACATTCAAAGAATGAATGAAATAGCAGGTCTCCTCACGGGAAAGCATGATTTTACCTCTTTCAGGGGCAATAACTCCGTTCCCTCCGATCCGGTAAGAAACCTGTACGATATTACCATCAAAAAAGACGGTCCCCTTTACCGCATCTATGTAACCGGCGAAGGATTCCTGTATCACATGGTCAGAAATATTGCCGGTGCCCTGGTGGATGCAGGCACCGGAGACATGACAAAGGAAAGGCTTCTTTCCATACTTGCATCCAGAGACAGAAGGCAGCTTGGCATGACCGCCCCTGCCGAAGGGCTCTGCCTGCTGAAGGTCTATTTCCAGCCCATTACAAAGGAAGGGATAGAGGAAACCATGAACCTTCCCCTGTATCCCTGGTGCATGGGGCAGCCTGAGTCTTCCCAATCATGAATTCTCCGCAATCCACCCCATTGTCGCGGGAGATTTCTCGACTCAGAGCCCCAATAGTGCAGGAAACATCCATCACCACATCAATATGGAGCTCCGCTGGAGATGACGAATCGGCAGGCAGCTTACGTCATACCTGCTTCAAAGACATAAGTATAATTGAAAAAGGGCCGTGAAGAAATCAATTTTTATTCTTCACAGCCCTTTTTCGTGGCCCCTGGGCAGGGAAGCACTGATTCCGGCCGGTTTATTAGGGAAGCACTGATTAATTCGCAGAATCGAATTTCATATGTATTTTTATCCAATGCTGCGTCATAAGTCTCCTTAAATAGCTGGCTATTCGCGTCGACTTATTCCTTGCATTGGATAAAAATACAAGAATGAAATCCGATAACGATTTAATCAGCGCTTCCCTAGAATCCTCCCTCTTCCAGTGCTTGAAGCATGGTCTTCTTTCCGGGATATTTCTGTTTCAATCTGTTTACCACTTCCATAGCCATCACTTTTCCCTTGGGAAAGGTAAGAACATGCTTCAGGCAGGAAACACACTCCTTCAGGGATGCCTCGGACCGAAAGCGGGGCATTTTTTCTTCCGCATAGGCACAGTAATAATCCCTGATTTCCCGGAGATATTTCTTTTTGAGCCGGGGTTCATATTCTATCATCAGGTCGGTGAGCTCGTGGTTTTTGATATAGGTAAAAAGATCGTCATACATATGCTCTTTCACCATCAGACGGCAGGCCTCATCTTCATCTGCCAAAGCCCCCACCATGTTCCTTATGTATTTTCTCCATTCGCCGGGACTGGCGTGTTCTTTATAAGCTGCAGCCTCACAGAGGAGTTTTCCATCATTTTCTTTCTCTTCCTTTGATTTCCGGGGCCTCCTTCTGCTCTTCTGTTTTTTCTCCGCTTCTTTCCTTTCTTTTTCTCCTTTTTCCTCTCCTGCCCGTAAACCATCCAGAAGGTCTTCAAGCACCGCATGAATCGCTTCCTCTTCCATCCTATCCTCGTCCCGGGATGCCCACAGCTCCGCGGAAAGATGCCTTGCTTCCTCCAGAAGCCGCTGCCTGTTTTCCCACCGGTTCTCGGAAGGCAGTAAACGGTGCATACAGGAATTATCGCTGTGCTGCTCTATAAACTCTGTCATTGTCTCCATGGGATAGTCCAGCATGCACATGAGCCTCACCGCTTCCAGCAGGTTTTCGGAATATTCAGGAGAATCCAAGTAATATCTTGGTTTGGATGTCCTGATTTTCCCAAGCACCCAGTCCAATACTCCGGGAAGAGTAGACCTGTCATCCATTTCCTCAACCAGCACCCGGTCAAAAACGGCAGCCAATGTAGAATCATGGTCCAGAAGCTTTCGCTGTGATAAAAACCAGCGATGCATCACCTCTTTTTCCTCCGGTCCCGCCTTTTGCAGAATCCCCTCCCAAAAATCAATCATTTTGTCCAAAATAAAGGCTTCCTGCTCCTGGCTGTCAAAAGAAACGAAATAGAGCGGGGAAATCAGCCCCCGAAAAATAGAAAAAGCTTCCAGGGGGCCGGACCTTTTCAGGAAAAACGGTACATGCTGACGCATAAAATCTGCGATGCGCTTTTCCAGTCTTTCGCCTTCCCTGCGATTGAGGGGACATCCGGGGTAACAGTCTTTGAAAGCCGTTTTCACAAACTGATTGTGTGAATCCACGGCAGCATCGGTATATTTGCCTACGGAAAAGTCAGTCCTGATTTTCTCCTGCAGGGCCGGATCCTACTCCGCCATTTCAAAAAGCAGTCCCCACATATCTTCCTTTGACATATTCCGAAGTACCATCTGCCAGGTGCCTTTTTCCCATCTGCTCATTGGTATGCCTCCATTTTTTAAAGATCATTTCTGTTATTATACAAAAACAGCGCAGCTTAAGCCACGCTGTTTCTTTTATTTGAAATAGATATAAAGTACCGCAAGGGCTGCCGTCACCAGCACCACTGCCAGGAAAGCATTTCTGTCTCTCCATGTATAGGCCAGCTGGTGCATTTTGGTGCGTCCTTCGCCTCCCCGGTAGCATCTGGCTTCCATGGCGGTAGCCAGGTCATCGGCCCGCCGGAAGGCGGAAATGAAGAGGGGCACCAGAAGGGGCACCATGTTCTTTGCCCGCTGCCAGAGATTGCCGTTTACAAAATCGGCGCCTCTGGAGGACTGGGCCTTCATGATACGGTCCGTTTCTTCCAGAAGGGTGGGAATGAAACGGAGTGCAATGGTCATCATCATGGCCAGCTCATGGGCCGGTACGCCGAACCGCTTGAAAGGCATGAGCAGCGCTTCAATGCCGTCGGTGAGCACAATAGGGCTGGTGGTATAGGTAAGAAGTGATGAAAAGGCGATGAGGAACACCAGACGAAGTGTCATGATAAGGCCGTTCACAATGCCTTCCTCACTGATATGGATGAATTTCCAGGTGAAAAGTTCATTCCCCGGCGTTGTGAGCACATGGATGCCCATGGTGAACACCAGGATAATCCACAGGGGCTTGATGGCCTTCCAGATAAGGGAAACCGGCACGCCGGACATGGCAATGGCAAGGAACGTAAAACCTGCCACCAGGATATAGGACCAGAGATTATTGGCCAGGAAAATGGCCACAATGAAAATCATGGTGCAGAGAATCTTCGCCCTGGGGTCCATGCGGTGCAGGAAGGAATCTCCCGGATAATACTGGCCAAGGGTAATATCTGTCAGCATGATGCGCCACCTCCCAGCATTCTGCTCATTCTATCCACCGCTTCTTCCACGGTCTTCGCATCCTCCGGTACCGGAATGCCCTTTCCCTTCAGATACAGCAGGGTCTGTGTCAGAGGCGGTGCATCGACGCCGCATTCCTGCAGTTCCTTGCGGTGATGAAGGAAAATATCCATAGGCTTTCCGTCCATCACCAGATGGCCCTTGTGCATCACCAGGAGGCGGGTGGCCAGCCGGGCAATGTCGTCCATGTTGTGGGACACCAGGATAACGGAGAAAACACCTTTTTTATACCAGCTCTGGATGCGGGAGAAAATTTCCCGCCGTCCGATGGGGTCAAGGCCCGCAGACGGTTCGTCCAGAATCAGGAAATCGGGATGCATGGCAATGACCCCGGCAATGGCCACGCGCCGCTGCTGGCCGCCGGAAAGGCGGAAAGGCGAACGGCCGCCGAAGGTGTCATAGTCAAGGCCCGCAAATTTCATGGCGCTCTTCACCCTTTTTTCCGTTTCCTCCTCATTGCAGCCCAGATTCTTCGGACCGAAGGCAATATCCTTGGCCACGGTCTCTTCAAAAAGCTGGTGCTCCGGGTACTGGAAAACCATGCCCACAGAATGGCGCTTCGCCACCGCTTCCTTCGTCTTAGCCGCCAAATCCACACCGTCGATGGTTACCTTTCCGGAAGTGGGATGGATGAGGCCGTTCAGGTGCTGGATGAGGGTGGATTTACCGCTGCCCGTATGGCCGATGATTCCGATAAATTCTCCCGGTTCGATGGTGAGATTGATATTCTCCAGCGCCACCTTTTCAAAGGGAGAACCCTTGCTGTACACACAGCTTACATTTTCGACACATATGGACATAATGCTTCTCCCAGCTCCTCATCTGTCAAACAATCCTCCGGCACCTTGAAGCCCTTCTTTCGAAGGCCATGGGCCAGATCCGCCGCCACCGGCACATCCAGTCCCAGAGCCGTCAGCTTCTCCGCCTGGGAGAAAACCTCCCGGGCTGTGCCTTCCATTTTCAGATGGCCCTTGTCAATCACCATCACATGGTCCGCGGTTACCGCCTCTTCCATGAAATGGGTAATGAGCACGATGGTAATGCCTTCCTTTTCATTCAGCTCATGCACCGTATCCATGACCTCCCTGCGGCCCTGGGGGTCAAGCATGGCAGTCGGTTCATCCAGCACGATGCAGTCGGGATGCATGGCCAGAATGCCTGCAATGGCAATACGCTGCTTCTGCCCGCCGGACAGCATGGCCGGAGAATGGGTACGATAGGCCGTCATGCCCACCTTCTCCAGAGCCACGTCCACCCGCTTCCTGATTTCATCAGGCGGAATCCCCAGATTTTCCGGGCCGAAGGCCACATCCTCCTCCACGATGGCAGCCACCAGCTGGTTATCCGGATTCTGGAACACCATGCCCACCTTCTGGCGGATATCCCAGATGTGTGAGAAATCGGAGGTCTTCATGCCCTCCACATAGATTTCCCCGTCCGTAGGAATGAGCAGGGCATTCAGGTGCCTGGCCAGGGTAGACTTACCGCTGCCGTTGGTACCGATGATGGCCGTAAAGGACCCCTTCCTGATGGAAGCGGTCACGTCGGAAAGAGCGTCAAACTTCTTTCCCTCCTCCGTTTCAAAGGTATGACTTAAATGACGGATGTCAAAAAGAATGTCCCCATTCTTCCCATCCTTCATACTTTCTTTCTCCATGTTTCCTCTTTTATATCAGAAATCAAATAAACAACGATACTTTATGATAGCAGACAAGTCCTTTCTCCGTCAATAAAAAGGACTGTCTTTTATATAATAATCAGCGGCAGTCCTTTTGTCAATTTATGTAGTTTTATCTGTTTACAATCGTGTGGGCAGGAAAAATTACTAATGGTTTCTTTGTTCCCGTGACGGTACTTTACTTTTTCCCCTCTTCTGCTTCTGTCAGTTTCTGATACATTTTCATCAGCTCTGCCACGCATTCCGATTCTGTCATGGTGTGCCAGTTGAAGCCATAGGCTTCCATGACGGCCTTGTCGTTTTCCTGATGGGCCTTGCGAAGTTTCGGCGGCATGGTCAACGGGTCATAGAGGTCTGCCAGAGACGCGTCCGGATATAACTTACGGGCGTCCAAAATACCCTGGGCAGACTTTTCAATTCGGGCTTTCTGCTCTAGCGTAGGATTTGGCCATGGGAAATTGTTATAGACAACAGTATTAGAGTATCTGTAGTCACTCTTTAACCGCCCACACACTGTTCTTGTCCAAGCCATATGAACATTACTTTCAAGTATCCCAAAATGATATAAATTAGCATTAAGAATCATAAATAACTGGTCGCCAGCTATCACGTCAGGACACAAGTAATCCATAGGAATATATCTGCGATTTTCTGAAGACACCTTAGGCAGCGCGATATATGAGGTATTGCTTTGCTTGATTTCGTCAAACAACTGCGGGGTTTCCGCTTTTCGTCTTGTTGCTGCTTTTTTGCTCTGAAGACGATATTTTCTTACTTTTTCAATGCGCATTAAAACTTCCGGGCACTTTCTTAAAGCTGCGGGACTTGCGCCAGCAAGCCATAAGCAATATCTTGGTTTTCTATGAATAAAATCATAGCCCATCATAAAAGGCCGGATTAATGGTTCTGCCTGCGGTTCCTTTTTGAGTAGATTTTCTTTTTCTTCTGCTGTTAATATAAGATTTCCTCCTTCGGCGGGCTTTCCTCCATTGGTCATAAAAGGCACATCTGACGCTATAGGTTTATTACGGGCACTGATAAATACAGTTGGAGAATCTGTCAGATACGGACTGATATTCGCCACTCGCTTCATGCCATTGCCATCAAATATGATTTTATCTCTCAAGCTGAGAGTATCACTGAATCCCATAATCACACAATGAACCGCCGCATTATCAGATGCTTCACTGCTCCAGATGAACGTTCTCCAGGCAAAGTCAATGTGCGTGCCAAATCGTTCTACTATTGGTTTCCAGACAGCGGCAGCCTGCTCTCCCTGGGTAATGCTGTTCGTAGATACAAAAGCAGCTTTGATTGCTGTGTGAGTCATATATTGAGCTGCTTTGAAGTACCATCCGGCTACATAGTCTATTTTCCCTGCGGCTTTATATGTTTGTCCATTCTCATCTTTGTAAATAGAAAGGATGTCCTCTTTCTGCTTCCTGCTTTGCAGGCTGTACCCGCGGAAAGGCGGGTTCCCCATGACGTATGATATTTTTGACGCCGGAATCACATCATTCCAGTCCATGTGCAGCGCATTTCCTTCGTGGATATAGGCATTCGTTTTCAAAGGCAGGAAATTGATTTCCCGAACGATGATGTCTTCCGTTTCCTGCATCATCTGGGATTCTGCAATCCAGAGAGCCGTTTTTGCCACGGTGACGGCAAAATCATTGATTTCAATGCCGTAAAACTGTTTGATGGACACTTTGATGGGATTATACAGGTCAAGGAATCCCTGTCCGCCGGTGAGCTCCCGGATGACCCGGTTCTCCAGCCGGCGCAGGCAGATGAATGTTTCCGTCAAAAAATTTCCGGATCCGCAGGCAGGGTCCAGGAAAGTGAGAGAAGCCAGTTTATTCTGGAAATCCTCCAATTTCTTCCGGTATTCCCATTTCAGGGCTGTTTCTTTTCGTCTTGTGCTGAATTTTTCGGAATCAGGAATAGAAACCAGGGTATTGAATTCTTTCTTCAAGTCGTCCAGAAAGAGGGGGTCGATGACTTTGTGGATATTTTCGATGGAAGTGTAGTGCATGCCGCCGGAACGCCGGGTTTCCGGATTCAATGTGCTTTCAAAGACGGCTCCAAAGATGGTGGGACTGATGGCACTCCAGTCGAAGCCTTTGGACATATCTTCATAGATAATGTCATAGATTTCCTTATTGATAGGCGGGATTTCAATGGTATCATCATGAAACAGTCCGCCATTCACATAGGGGAAAGAAGAAAGCTTGCTGTCCAGAAACCTGGGGCGTTCTTCTATTTTGGTATCAAGAACGGCAAAGAGCTTTTCCAGCGCTTCCTTGGTATTTTCTATCTTCCATGTACCAAGGTAGTGGCGGAAAGCGTCCGGCGCGCCGAAAAGTCCTGAATCCTCCGCATACAGGCAGAACACAATGCGGACACAGAGGACATTCAGGTCGTGCATGTCTTTTTTCTTATCTTCCTCTGTATAATCAGCAGGCTGGTACTCCCGATAGACTTTGGCAAAGGCATCGTAAAGCTTACCTACCAGCTCTCCCGCCTTGACGGACACTTTTACTTCTTCCATGTCCGTAGGTTTGTAATTGGTATTCACAAGAAAATTCAGCTGGTCATAGTGGTCTGGCAGGTCACTTAATCGAAGCTTGATGGCCTTTCGGAAAGCTTCCGGCTCATTCATGTCGTAAATCCAGAATTCATGGAAATTACAGGCAACGATATATCTGGCCCTCCGGTCCACCGGCTGGGTCTGGTCGTATTCAAAGGCCTGCTCATAGGGTGTAAGCATCCTTCCGTGCCTTGGATATTTCTTATCCAGCGGTGCATCGGCATTCTTCTGCTCAATGATTACCCGCATGGACGGAATCCAGGCGTCTACGAAAAGAGAGTTTCCCTTTTCTTCATGTTTCACCGTATCCTCAAAAGAAATGACCTGTTCCGGATGTTCCACGCCATATACATCACGAAGCAGGGACAGCCAGAAAGGCGCTGTATTTCCATCTTCCTTGCAGTCTCTGGCCCATTCCGCAGCAAAAGCCTTTGCCGCCTTTTTCTGTTCAGCCGGTTTTATCATACCTTGGAATCCACCTTTATCCAATCAACAAAGCAGCAGGGCAGACGCCCCGCCTCTTTACATTTCATATCGTTTTTTTAGTTCTGTCATTAGCCCATGAAACATGGGAAGAAAAATATTCCGTGTATCAGCAATCAGGGTGTCCGCCACTTCCTGACGGAAAACATAAAGCTCAAGACTTCTATCTTTCAAGGCCTTCAGCCAGTTTGCTTCATCCTCAATCAAACCCGCTTCAGAGGCAATCTTTAATATCTGTCTGGGAGAAGCGGTTTCCGCCTCTTTCCATCCCTTCTGCGTGAGATACTCCTTCATGGCGCGCCATGCCTGTTCAAAGCACTGGGCGAAAAGGGAGCAGAGCCCTGCAGTGACCACTACATCATAGGGAGGACTTATGCGGTTGATTTCTTCCAGATTCTTTAGCGTTTTGCAGAAATTTTCAAATTTTACCATGTGAAACGGCCTCCTCGTTTCCGGTCATGGGACCTTAAATCCACCCGAAGTGGCGGCAGGCGTTGTAGATGCCGTCTTCGTCGGCCCTGTCGGTGATGTAGCTGGCCAGGGCCTTCAGCTCCGGCTTGGCGTTGCCCATGGCGATACGGAGCCATTCTTTGCGGAACATGGTGCGGTCGTTCATGCCGTCTCCGAAAACCACGATGTCCCTATCGGGGATGTGGAACCGCTTCTGCAGCTCCATAATGCCCCTTTCCTTATGTACCGATTCGATGAGCATGGTGTCGGCGCTGAACCACACATGGGGCAGGGTGTAGAGGGGGATGTCATCCTTTTCTTTCTTTTTGCAGGCTACAAAAATCTTGTGGATGGCAGAGACTTTTCGGAAATCGAAGGATGGATTCACTTCCGTTTCATAGTACCTGTCCTTCACTTTTTCCAGATAGAGGGGCGTCCGGGTAATGCGGTATTTCCTGTTGTAGGGAGCTGCCGCCCAGGGGTGCTTTTCTTCATCCATTTCCGAAAGGGTGCGGATGCAGGCGTCCAGGGGAAGGCCCTCGTCGTAGAGGATTTTCCCATCGATGGTAACCGCATTGCCGCCGTCGGAGACCAGGGCAGGAATGCCAAGGGTCTTTGCCACTTCCAGTGCATCCGCCTGCATGCGTCCGGTGGCAAGAGATACGAAGTGGCCCCGGCGGATGAGTTCTGTTACCGCTTCCCTGGTACTTTCCGGATAATCCGCCGTCAGCGGCGTGGTAAGTGTACCGTCGATATCAAAAAAGAAATATTTCTTCATCCTCTGCCTCCTCTTCCGGTTGATGCGTTCTTTTCTTATTATAGTACCATATGGGGCAGAGGGTTCAAAGGGTTCAGAAGGTTCATATGAAACGAGTCCGCCGTGAAGGGGCGCCGCTTCGCGGCAGGTTATGGCTTAAATGCCTTTCTTCGGCCTGCTCACCGATTCATAGCCCTTCCCGCCGGTCACAGTCATTTTCCGAGCGTCAGCAAAGAGCCTCGGTACATGGCGCCGTTGAGATGAAGGACAGTAAATACCGGTGGGCGAGAAGGTGGGCGTTGCCTTCCCCTCAAAAATCGTGACAGTGCTCTTCGGACATAAGTAAAAAGGGCAGTAAAGAAATGGTCATCATTCCTTCACTGCCCTTTTCAATGGTCATTACAGCAGTTTTTCGATTTCCGGAGCCATGGCTTCCGGTGTCTTGGTGGGTTCGAAGCGTGCTGCCACATTTCCTTCTCTATCGATGAGGAATTTAGTGAAGTTCCATTTAATGGAATCGTCGTCCAGGAAATGGGGATAGTTCTTTTTGATGAAGTCCAGAAGGACCTTTGCATTGGGATGGTCCATGTCCAGGCCCTGGAAGCCCTTTTCCTTTGTGAGGTACTTGAAGAGGGGCTGGGCATCATCGCCGCGTACATTGCCTTTACGGAACATGGGGAATGTGACGCCGTAGTTCAGGCGGCAGAATTCCTGGATTTCACCGTCGCTTCCGGGATCCTGCTCTGCAAACTGGTTGCAGGGGAAACCCAGCACTACGAAGCCTTTATCCTTGTAGGCATTGTACAGCTTTTCCAGTCCTTCAAACTGGGGCGTGAATCCGCACTTGCTGGCTGTATTCACGATGAGAAGGACTTTGCCTTTATAGTCGGACAGGGAAATTTCCTGGCCCTTTCCATTCACTGCTTTGAAATCATAAACGTTCATATGGTACCTCCATGAAATGAAATCATTTCCCTGCTGCCATGCAGCAGATATAACCAAAACGATAATTCTCTATCTGACGTTTCTATTATATCGAACTTCATCGAAATATGCAAGTAAAAAAAGAAGAAGCGGTCACTGGCCGCTTCAAAAGGGGTTGGAGCGCAAAGCTCCTATGAGAACCTGTATAATAACACCCTTTCGGAATGTTATTACCAAAAGAGAAAACGTGATGATAGTATTCCCTGCTGCCACCATCACGCAGGGAGAAAGCGGAAATCACTTTCCCGAATGACTGCCACCTGAAAGGGCAGTCATGTATGGAAACTTCCTTGCAGGAAGGGTTTGGAGAAAGAAGGCGATGATCATATTTCCCTTTTATGACCATCGCCAAAGGGAGATGAACCACAGGGGCAGCCCCTGTATCAGAGTGGTGCAGAGCACCCGATATATAGGAACTTCATAAAGAAGATTTGGTAACCAGGGGAGGGTGATGATCGTATTTCCCTTTTACTACCATCACCCCGGAAGGATGTGAACCATGGAGAAATCCATAGTCCAGGAAACTCACTCAAGTAAGTTTCCCTATATGTAAAGCCTCAGGAGGCGTCACACCACAGGTGGGAAGTGGGAGGCTGATGTTCCCTGTCATTATCTCCCTATCTTCCATGATATAAAATAAAATCCACCTTTTCCGAAGACAAGGTGGATTCAATGAACGCCAAAACAGGTTCTATGAGTACACACCTTCCCATCGCTCGTAGGTCAAACGGTATGACAAAAACAGGCAGTTCTCCTGACTCTGCTTCCTCGCTCCTCCAGCCTTCCCAATATCCTCAGTGACTTTTGTTGGATTCGCTCCGCATTACAGTGGCGGGACCGTGCCGGCATCTCACCGGTCTTCCCTATTAAGCCCTTACAGGCACCTGTTTCACTTATGAAATTATTCTCCTCAGTAACCGAATGTTCAAACCATGAAAAAAGCTCTTTACACAAGCGTAAAGAGACATCTAAGACATCCCCTTCCCATCGCTCGTGGGTTCAAACGGTGATATAAGGCAGGCAGTTCTCCTGACTCTGCTTCCTTGCTTATCCGTCTTCCCGATTTCTCAGTGACTTTCCTGGATTCGCTCCGCATTACAGTGGCGGGACCGTGCCGGTATTTCACCGGTCTTCCCTATTAAGCCCTTCGGGCACCTGTCTTTTCGTATTCGGTTGTCATTATAGTATCACCATTGATAGCGGATGTCAAATAGAATTTGTAATGGATTCGCGCCCTTTGGGCACCGCCTTCCCTATTGTCCCCCGCCTGCGGCGTGAGGGCTCAAAAGGTTCAAAGGGGAAGGTGGACGGCCCTTCGGGCCGAAGTTTAATGGGCCTAACGGCCCAAGGGTTCTCAGGTTTGACAGCGGCTTCGCCGCTGAGGGTTCAGGTATCGCCGCCACAGGCGGCGATGAGTATAAAAGCCGCCTGCCGGCGTTCACGCCGGCAGGGAGTATCATTCTCGACATGCACTGTCGTACACCCCCGTGCCACTTCGCGGCCCTCTCGCAAGGGCAATGTGGGAATCAGCACACTAAAGAGTACCGGGTAAGGCAACAGCGGACAGCAGCCCCAAGGTTTTACCAGCCCACCAGTACACTAGTACACTAGCACCCTAGCACACTAGTACACCAGCCCACTCCCCCACTAATACCTCTCAAACATCTCCCCGATTTCCCCAAAATCCTTTGTCCTTGTCAGGGCCAGCTGCAAAAGAATTCTTGCTTTCTGGGGGGAGAGGGAGCCGCCGTGGATGAAGCCTTCTTCATCGTAGGAGGGTTCGGCGGAAATGACGGAGCCGCTTCCGGCATGGGAGCTTCTCACCACCGGAATACCTTTTGCTACCGCCTCTGCCAGTGCCTTTTCGTCTTCTTTATGGACGCTGCCGTTTCCGGTGCCCGCATAGATGATACCTTCAGCGCCCATGGAAACAGCGGCTCTTACCATGGCGCCGTCGGCGCCGGCGTGGCCGTAGACAATGTAGACTTTAGGAAGGCCTTTCAGCCCCTTCACATCAAAGGGGGCCTTCCCTTTTGGCAGGCGCACCGGCAGGGCGCACCAGGAGGGAGTGCCATCATTCATATAACCCAGGGGGCCGTCGGGAGAGCGGAAGGTGTCAAGAGAAAGGGTATTTCCCTTTGTCACGTTTCTGGCAGCAAAGATAGTGTCATTCATCATGACAAGCACCCCTTTTCCCTTGGCGGAAGGATGCGCCGCCAGACGGGCAGCATTTAAAAGGTTCATGGGGCCGTCGGCGCTGAGGGCGGTAGCAGGACGCATAGCGCCGGTAAGTACCAGGGGGATGGAAGGATTTACGGTGAGCTGGAGGAACCAGGCAGTTTCTTCCATGGTGTCGGTGCCATGGATGACGACAAGCCCGTCCTTTTTACCTGCCAGTTCGTTCACCCTTTCTGCAAGAGTGAGCCAGATGGCATCGGTCATATCCTTGCTGTCAATACCGCATATTTCCTCTCCTGTCACATGGGCATAATCCTTCACCTCCGGCAGGGCGGAAAGAAGATCCTCCACTCTTAGGGCGCCGGCTTCATAGCCGGTGGTGGCGGTTTCAGAAGAGGCCTTTCCTGCAATGGTACCGCCGGTGGCCAGAAGATGGACCGATGGCTTTCTCTCCTCTGCCCTCACCGCCCCTGCAGACAGAAGAAGGAATAGAACCGCAAGGATAAAAATGGAAAAAATCATGGTCATGCCTCCTGTGGATGATTTTAATCGTAATGAATCGTTTGATTTATTATATCATTTTCCGGAAACCTGCAGCACAAAAAGGCCTTCCCCCAGCATGGAAGCACTGATTAATCACAGCGCTTCCTCCGGGAGAAGGTCTTTTACATCATTTCTTTATCTCTTTCTTCATGGGCTGATGGATAAGATCCAGACCTGCTCTTTCAACCATATCCCTTTCACTGTCCGGCGCTGCCAGGAAGAGGAAGCGGTAGCTGTCGTCCACTTTGGCTGCAAAACCGCGAATGAAAAGAGGCACCATCCAGCCGTCGGCAGAGAATACGGGCCGGATGGAAAAGCTGTAGGTTTTAGGGCTCCCCTTCAGTGTATGGAGCTGTTCCACATGCACCATATCCGCCGTAAGAAAATCATAGGGCAGTTTTTCTCCCGTGTCCCTTCTCACTTCATCCACTGCATGAAGAAATACTTCGTTCATGGTACTCTCCAGTTTCAGGAGCGCCACATTGAAGGCCAGCATCCGTGCCCCCGCCGCCGGACTGTGGCCCTTGGGGAGAAACATGCCGCCGAAAAAGTCATCGGACTCTTTTCCCTTGAAATCTGCGCCCACAGCCAGGGCGCCGGCGGTATATTTCTTTCCTTTTACCGTCATGGTACCCATGTGGCGGGCAAAGACAGAGTCTCCCCTGGCCAGGGGCTCATAGTAAACATTCTTCGGCAAAGCTGCATGGTTCAGGAAGATTTCGCCCATTTCAGACACCGGCACAGCCCCCGCCTTTTTGACGGAATCGGAAAGGGGCGATGATACGCTGCCGCCCAGCACTGGCCCTACTCCCGGGAACACCGGGGCAAGAGCGCTCATGTCTCCGGGGGTGCTATTTCCATCCGCATGAGAAAGGTCTGCAGCCCCTGCGCTGCCTCCCGCCATCATAAGAGAAAGGGTCAGGAGGACTGCCATTTTCTTGATTTTCATTTCTTTGCTTCCTTCAATGCTTTATCCAGAAGGGGCTGGAAATACCGGCCTGACGCCTGGTCCGCCGCAAATACGGTGTACACAGTCTTCCCTTCGCCTCTGGTAATAACCCCTTTCACATAGAGGGGAATCATGAAACCATTCTTATTGAGCACAAGACGGGCGTCTCCCGTGCGGTAGGAAAGTCCCTTGTCCGATTTTCTGTCTTCCCAGGAGGAATGGTCCTCTACCTGCACCGCTCCGCGAAGAAGGGAAAGGGCCTTATCCATGGAATCCTCTGCAGCCGGAACTTTTTCAGAAGCACCTGCCTTGGCAGCAGGAACCTTCCCGGAATTGTCCTTTGCAGTCTCAGCAGCTTTCGTTTTCTCCTTTTCCGAAAGTGCCGTATGGCCGTACATGGCCAGCTTTAACATATCGCTGTCAGAAACGGAAAGGGACACCATCATCCCCTGATAATAGGTATCGTCTGCCGCTGCTCTCACCTGGTACACCTTTCCGGTGCGGAGGATGGAAACAGCCATTTCGGAAAATTCTTTGGAATAATCCTTATCCTTCGGGAAAACAGCAGCCCCTTCCAGCGCCTTCTCCACCGTCTTGGCCGCATCCGGTTCCAGAAGCCAGTCATGGAGCTGGCTTCCAAAGAAGGAGCGCTCTCCGGGATACACGGAAACGGAGGATCCCATATCCATCACTTCCCCGCCGGACAAGGTCAGGGAATCTGCGGAAACCGCCATGCTTCCTGCCGTCACTGCCAGGGCGGTCATGGAAGCCGCCAGCCATTTTTTCATTTTCATATATCTTCACCTTTCTTTAATCAATGCATGGTTATTAAAAATATTATATCATTTTCCAGGTATATATGACTATGGAAATCAGCAGGCCGGCATGCCGACAGGATAACAGTGAGAACCGAAAAAGCATCTCGTTCCTTCTGTCCAAAGAATCAGAGACAGGAAATGGAATACTATCTTTTTTATCTATTCCGTACCGGAATCACCGGGTATTGCCTGCAGCACCGGCAGCTGCCCCTGCATTCATGTACAAGTCCGGCGTTTTTAAAAGGACAGGGCTCTACGGGTGGAATGCCCGTAATACCAAATGACTATTTACAAAATAAAAGAGGTGCCCCGCTTCGGAGCATCTCTTTTATTTTGACGTTACAGAATCATTAGGTTTCACCGGCCGGCAGCAGAAAATCATCAGGCACCTTTTGTCTGTTCTTCTTTATGGACATCCGGTCCAACGGGAACCACTTTGTTGTTTCTGATGGACATCCAGAGCTTCTCCGCCATAGGTGCCCACTGTTTAGCATAGGGCATGGTTTTCCTGCAGAGATCCTCAGCGCTTTCCGGCGCCAGCAGATCAGTAGATACAGCACCGCTCCGTTTAACCATTTCTGCCAGGGCCGGCGGATTTTCAAGCATGGGGCAAGGACGAAGATGATTCTTATTGAAAGGCTGCCCTTTGGCGTATTCCTTGAAGAGCGGCTGGGAGAGACATGTCAGAAGATCGTCTTTCTTGATATTGGCGCTGGAATAATGAATGAATACGCAGGGTTCCACATCGCCATTTGGATTGATATGGCAGTAGTTCCTGCCTCCGGCTATGCAGCCGCCGATGTACTGGCCATCGTTCTGAAAATCAATAGCCATAAAGGGCTTACCTGTTTCCAGCTCACGGATTTCGCGGACTCTGTGCACCATATAGGCTCTCTGTTCCCTGGTGGGAAGGAGTGACAGATCGGCACCCTTGCCCACGGGCATGTAATGGAAGTACCAGGTATACCATGCGCCCTTACTGATAAGCATATCAATGAAATCATCAGAAGTTACGGTTTCAATATTTCTTCTGGTGTAGCAGATGGATGTACCGTAGACAATGCCGTATTTATGGAGCAGGTCCATGGCATGCATAACTTTGTCAAAATGGCCCTTGCCGCGGCGGCTGTCGTTTACTTCCCTCCACCCTTCGATGGAAATGGAGAAGGACAGGTTTCCTGCCTCACATACCTTTTTGCAGAAATCATCATCTATCAGTGTGCCATTTGTAAAGGCATGGAATTCACAGTCCGGATGCTCGCGGCACAGGCGGAGGATATCGTCCTTTCTTACCAGCGGTTCCCCACCGGTCATCATATAGAAATGAATGCCCAGCTTTTTGCCCTGGGTAACAATCTTGTTCATAATATCGTAGGACAGGTTGAGTGTGTGCCCGTATTCGGCAGCCCAGCAGCCTATACAGTGGCAGTTGCAGGCACTGGTGGGATCAAAAAGGATAATCCAGGGAATGTTGATGCCGTATTTCCTTCTGCATTCCCACCGTTTTTTATTTCCATAAAAGGCGGCTTCAAACCCCAGATCCATGACGGCGGTCTTGATGATGTGGGGATTCAGTGTATCAAGAGCGCGATTCAGGTATTTCCACCATTTATGGTTGTATTGCAGAAGCAGGCGGACTTTATCAAAGGTCTCTTTTTCAAACATGTCCCCATAACCTTTTTGAATCATATAGGACAGCTTGATGAGGGATTTTCTCCGCTCTTCCGGATCCTTGATGGCAATGACATGATCGACGATAGCGCTGACAGCTTTTTTCTGAACCGCATGTGTAAGTTCCATAACAATTACCTTCCTTTCTACGATTTTGAAACATGAGGAAGTGCTGCGTAATATACTTTCTCAGGTCTCCTCTGCTGTACTACGATCATTTATCCCGGGTCTTTCTATTTGATGAAAGAGATTTCCGAGGTGGATGGAATGAAAATCCACAGGTTTCATGATTTCCATGAATTCATTGCTCATTCATCTCTCTACTGTTATTATAGTTCTTCTCATTCAGCAATGTAACCGTAATACGTTTTTAATCTTTTGTGCAATTATTTTGGATTTCTCTCTGAAATTCGGGCTGTATCTATCTTCTTTTTCTCAATTAATCTGAAAAAAGTCGGTCTCTATTCTCAAAATCCAAATTTTCTGCTCTTTTGCCATGCATAAATCGCCGTTCAATAATGCTTTTAAGTTATATGATGTCTGCAGTTCTATTAATAGAAATTTATAATACCCCATAATAAAAAATAGCACTCACTGCAAAAGAGTGCTGATAAATACTATTTTCACCGTAAAAAAAAGAACCCCCATGAAGGGAGTTCTTTTTAAATTGGCGAAAGATTATTTTGCAATCTTAGCTACAACGCCTGCGCCAACGGTACGGCCGCCTTCGCGGATAGCGAAACGCTGGCCTTCTTCCATAGCGATCGGGGTGATGAGCTTAACTGTCATTTCGACATTATCGCCAGGCATGCACATTTCGGTGCCTTCCGGCAGGGTGATGTCGCCGGTTACGTCGGTGGTTCTGAAGAAGAACTGCGGACGATAGCCGTTGAAGAACGGGGTATGACGGCCGCCTTCATCTTTGGTCAGTACGTATACCTGGGCGGTGAATTCGGTGTGCGGATGAACGGTGCCCGGTTTAGCAAGAACCTGGCCGCGAACGATGTCCTTACGGTCGATGCCGCGGAGCAGGGTGCCGATGTTGTCGCCAGCCATAGCCTGGTCCAGAGTCTTTCTGAACATTTCTACGCCGGTTACAACGGTTTCGGTCGGTTTATCCTGGAGGCCGACGATTTCAGCTGCGTCGCCCACTTTAACGGTGCCGCGTTCTACTCTGCCGGTAGCAACGGTGCCGCGGCCGGTGATGGTGAATACGTCTTCCACAGGCATCAGGAACGGTTTATCGGTATCGCGCTGAGGAGTCGGGATGTATTCGTCAACAGCCTTCATGAGGTCGCGAATCTTCTGTTCATCTTCCTTGTTGCCGTTGAGAGCGCCGAGAGCGGAGCCAACGATAATCGGCACATCATCGCCCGGATAGTCGTAGGAGGAGAGGAGGTCTCTGATTTCCATTTCTACGAGGTCGATGAGTTCCGGATCGTCTACCTGGTCAGCTTTGTTCAGGAATACAACGATAGCAGGAACGCCTACCTGTTTAGCCAGGAGGATGTGTTCACGGGTCTGGGGCATCGGGCCGTCAGCTGCGGATACTACGAGGATAGCGCCGTCCATCTGAGCTGCGCCGGTGATCATGTTCTTTACATAGTCAGCGTGCCCTGGGCAGTCAACGTGTGCATAGTGACGGTTTTCGGTTTCATATTCAACGGTGGAGGTGTTGATTGTGATACCACGAGCTCTTTCTTCCGGTGCTTTATCGATGGAAGCATAGTCGAGGAAGTTTGCTTTGCCTTCTTCAGCCAGTACTTTGGTGATAGCAGCGGTCAGGGTTGTTTTGCCGTGATCGACGTGGCCGATGGTGCCGATGTTAACATGCGGCTTTGTTCTTTCGTAATGAGCTTTTGCCATTTTGGTTTCTCCTTAAAAATTATTTGTTTCCGAGTCTTTCTTCCGTAATCTTCTGGGAAATAGCCTTCGGAACTTCTTCGTAATGATCGAATGTCATGGTGAAGGTACCACGGCCCTGGGTGGAGCTGCGGAGAGCGGTTGCATAACCGAACATTTCAGACAGCGGAACGAAGCCTTTGATTCTGGATTCGCCGTTTTCTGTTTCCATACCTTCGATACGTCCACGGCGGGAGTTGAGGCCGCCGATAACGTCGCCCATGTAGTCTTCCGGAACATCGACTTCTACGCTCATGTATGGTTCGAGGAGGACAGGATCCGCTTTCTTGGCACCGTCTTTGAATGCCATGGAACCTGCAACTTTGAAGGCCATTTCAGAGGAGTCGACATCATGGTAAGAACCATCATATACGGTAACTTTGATATCAACCATCGGATATCCTGCTACAACGCCGTCCTGCATAGCAGCTTCGACGCCGGCCTGAATCGGGTTGATGAATTCCTTAGGAATTACGCCGCCAACGACTTCATTTGCGAATTCAAAGCCCTTGCCTGCTTCCATCGGTTCAAGACGGAGCCAGCAGTGACCGTACTGACCATGACCACCGGTCTGACGAATGAATTTACCTTCGGATTCAACAGATTTGCGGATGGTTTCACGATAAGCAACCTGAGGTTTGCCTACGGTGCAGTCAACATTGAATTCACGACGCATACGGTCGACGATGATGTCCAGATGGAGTTCGCCCATACCGGAAATAATGGTCTGGTTGGTTTCGGGATCGGTGTGTACTCTGAAGGTCGGATCTTCTTCTGCCAGTCTCTGAAGGGCATTGCCCATCTTTTCCTGGTCAGCTTTGGTCTTCGGTTCAACAGCAACGGAAATAACGGGATCCGGGAATTCCATCTTTTCGAGGATGATCGGGTTGTCCGGGTCGCAGAGTGTATCGCCGGTGGTAACATCCTTGAAGCCTACTGCAGCGGCAATGTCGCCGGTGTAAGCGATATCGATTTCCTTACGGTGGTTAGCATGCATCAGAAGGATACGGCCAACACGTTCTTTTTTGTCCTTTGTGGAGTTGAGAACGTAGGTGCCCTGGTGCATTTCACCGGAATATACGCGGAAGTATGCCAGTTTGCCAACGAATGGATCTGCCATGATCTTGAATGCCAGGGCTGCCAGCGGAGCGCTGTCGGATACCGGGCGTTCTTCTTCTTCGCCGTCAAGGGATGTGCCCTTTACCGGAGGAATATCCAGCGGGGACGGGAGGTAATCAATGACAGCATCCAGAAGCATCTGGATACCTTTGTTTTTATATGCGGAGCCGCAGAATACGGGGAAGAGCTTGCATGCCAGTACCTGTTTACGGATGGACGCTTTGATTTCATCGATGGAAATTTCTTCGCCTTCCAGGTACTTTTCAGCCAGTTCATCGTCGCCGTCGCAGGCAGCTTCGATAATCTTTTCACGGTATTCTTCTACCATGTCTTTCATATCATCGGAAACAGGTTCCTTATGATATTCTTTGCCGTCGTCGCTGTCGTAGATTTCAGCTTCTCTGGTCAGCAGGTCGATGATGCCTTTGAAGGTATCCTGAGCGCCGATCGGGAGCTGCATAGCAACAGCCTTGGCATGAAGACGGGTGTCGATGGTCTTGACTGCATGCAGGAAATCTGCACCTACTGTATCCATCTTGTTGATGAATGCAATACGGGGAACATGGTAATGATCTGCCTGTCTCCAAACGGTTTCAGACTGGGTCTGAACGCCGTCTTTTGCACTGAATACAGCTACGGAACCGTCGAGTACGCGCAGGGAACGTTCAACTTCTACAGTGAAGTCTACGTGCCCTGGGGTATCGATGATGTTGACACGATAGCCTTTCCAGTGGCAGGTGGTAGCAGCAGATGTAATGGTAATACCGCGTTCCTGTTCCTGAGCCATCCAGTCCATGGTAGCTGCGCCATCATGAACTTCGCCGATCTTATGGTTTACACCGGTATAATACAGGATTCGTTCCGTGGTTGTTGTCTTACCTGCATCAATGTGTGCCATGATGCCGATGTTTCTTGTTTTTTCAAGCGGAAATTCTCTGCCCACGATTGTTTCTCCTTATTAAAATTACCAGCGGTAATGTGCAAAAGCCTTGTTGGCTTCAGCCATTTTATGAGTATCTTCTTTCTTCTTTACTGCTGCGCCCGTATTGTTGAAAGCGTCCATGAGTTCTCCTGCAAGACGTTCTTCCATTGTACGTTCGCTGCGCTGGCGGGCATAGTTGACCATCCAGCGGATACCCAGAGTCAGACGGCGGTCTGCTCTGACTTCAACCGGCACCTGATAGTTGGCGCCGCCTACACGGCGGGCACGAACTTCCAGAACCGGCATAACATTGTTGAGAGCCTGTTCGAAAATTTCGATCGGTTCTTTGTTCAGCTTGCTGTGGCAGATGTCAAATGCGCCATAAACGATTTTTTCAGCGACACCCTTTTTGCCATCCAGCATAACCTTGTTGATGAAACGGGTTACTGTCTTGTTTCCATACACGGGATCCGGCAGCACGTCACGTTTCGGAACAGCACCTTTTCTCGGCATTGTTAATTTCCTCCTTAAAACGTTCTTTGTTAGTCACATTAGTGAAATGGTAAATCAATTATTTCTTTTCGCGCTTAGCGCCGTATTTGGAACGGCCCTGCTGACGACCGGATACACCTACGGTATCGAGTGCGCCGCGGATAATGTGGTAACGAACGCCTGGAAGATCCTTAACACGGCCGCCTCTGATGAGGACGACGGAGTGTTCCTGCAGGTTATGGCCTTCACCAGGAATGTAAGCAGAAACTTCGATTCCGTTGGTCAGGCGTACACGGGCTACTTTACGAAGAGCAGAGTTCGGCTTCTTCGGGGTAGCTGTGTAAACTCTGGTGCAGACACCACGTTTCTGTGGGGACTGTTTCAGAGCCGGGGTCTTCGCTTTGGTAGCCAGAGTCTGGCGGCCTTTACGAACCAGCTGATTAATTGTCGGCAATATGGGCACCTCCTTTCTTCAAGAGTAAATTTATAATTGATCCTCCAGAGCATAGCTCCAAAGGATATTACCGGGATTTAAGAAGAGCAGCGGATGCGGCCTTCACTTTGATACCGCAGGCACGGCCTATCTCTTTTTTAGTGAATCCCTGTTCCACAGGAATTCCTGACGACTGGCAGGCTTCCAGAAGGGGTTGGGAAATCCTTTCATCACAGTCAGAGGCAATAAATACACATGCCGCTTCCTGCTTCTCGATAGCCCGCTCCGTCTCTTTCATTCCGACTACAAATGTGCCGGATTTCAATTCTTCCAGTGTCATTCATTCTCACCTGCTTTACAGCACACTAAATCCACGCAACATTGGAATTATACCATCACTTTACCTTCATGTCAAACTTTTTTATCGCCTTTTTTCTCCGTGTTTATGCATAACTTTTTTACCACGGCCCCCGGCGTACCATTTATTTGAAAATTACCCTTCCCTGACTGCCTACAGCGCCTCCCAGGAAGCCGGAAACCGAAAACTCTCTTCCCCTCCGGTATGATACAATACCTGTAAGCAGCATTTCATATACCCATTGTAAAGGGAAGGAAAACTTATGAAGAAATATACAAACATCGTAGTCTACTGCGGCTCCCACTTTGGAAATGATCCCGCCTTCGCCTCCCTGGCAGGACGTCTGGGAGAGGCTTTGGGAAAAGGGGGCTTCCACATGATTTACGGCGGCGGCACCGTGGGTCTCATGGGCCTTGCCGCCGACGCCGCCATGGCCGCAGGCGGCCGGGTCACCGGCATTATCCCCCAGGTATTCATTGAAAAAGAGCAGGCCCACCGGGGCATTACTAAGCTCATTGAAGTGCCGGACATGATAACAAGAAAGCGGAAAATGATCGAATCCGGCGACGCCTTCATCATCCTCCCCGGCGGCATAGGCACTCTGGAAGAACTAGCCGACACCTTCAGCCACTACCGCATCTACGCCGCCCCCAAGAGCCGCCCGCCCATCCTCATCGCCAATATAGACGGGATATATGACCCGCTGAAGACTCTCTTCCAAAACTGGCTGGATAATGGTTTCATTGAAAAGGAAGACCTTTCCCCCATCCATTTCT
This sequence comes from uncultured Dialister sp., assembly GCF_937959425.1. GTDB lineage: Bacteria > Bacillota > Negativicutes > Veillonellales > Dialisteraceae > Dialister. The sequence goes on along the minus strand of NZ_CALGPS010000224.1, from coordinate 38,892 downwards.
GCTCAACCCTTGCGGAAATCATGAAGCTGCTTTCTTAAACTCCATACTTTGGCATAATAAAAACCGTGAAGAAATGATTTATATTTTTTCACGGTTTTTTCATTTATCCGCAGCAGTTCCCTTTATAGACCAGTCCCTTCACGGAATGTATGATCTGATCTTCATCATCCTTCTGGCTGTAGTCATCTCTCAGATAATCGTCCAGTCTGCCTATCCTGAATTTTTTCGGATCATCATCCGCCCTTGCATCATTGACGGTCAGTACATCATCCAGCGCTTCTGCCGTATATCTGGCGGTTTCAGTCATATGCATGACCATGATGGTTCCACTTCGCACCTGTCCGTTTTCATCATAAATACCATTGTTGATGGCGCCTACAACAGCCTGAACCCCCGGTGCGGCATAGTCATGGGTACTGTCATAGCCGGCCACCATGTAAGTATACCCGGCATTCATAATTTCCATGGCCCCCTTCTTGCTGATGGCCAGGGTGGGCGGGCGGAAAAGCCTTGTTAACGCCGGCTTCCCCCCTGCTTTCACATCGCCTACGGTCAAGGCCAGTTTTTCGTAGGCAGAGGAAATATCTTTTTCATATTCCTCGTCCGTCATGGGAAGGGTGGTCCCGTAGTCTCCTGTCTGGGCGACCAGGGCCCTGTGCCTGTTGGTATGGCTTCCGATGGAATTCCCCTCCTCCGCCAGAGCTCTCAGGAGGTTTGGATTATTTTTCACATTCCATGTAATTACAAAGAAAGTCCCCTGTGCATGGTGCTTACGGAGCACATACATCAGCTTATTGATGGAGTCATCTGTTCCCCAGTCATCAAAGGTCAGGAAAATGGTCCTGTCTTTCACTCCATGGATGCGGCCGCTGCGGTCCATCTGCCTGATTTCACTCTTACTGAATCCCCGTATATTATCCCTGTCTTTAACCATGGGAGAGCCGATATACCTTTTGGCAAACTGTTCTTCAAAGTTATGCTTATTCACCTGCACTCCCCTGTTTTCCGGCCGCAGATTCCAGGGAACTTTACTCATGTCTACCGGATAGGCCCATAGATGGCTCCTGTCTTCCAGTACTTTTCCAAGGCTGGTCATATAATAGGAGGAATCGTTGGCCCGATTTTTTTCCGGTGAATCGGTGGGAGTGCGATAGGCTATGTTATCTATCTTGTTCCGCCTGATCAGATCCAGCACTTCAGACGTCATGACCGGATTGTCAAGGAAATCAAGGCGCGTGTAAATAATCTGCCCTCTCCCCATGGAATACACCTTGGCCCCAAAGAGGTGAGAAAAGATATCTTCCGGCGTTTTGGCGGCCTTATCCTTTGTCTGTACCGTATTGACGGTCTGCCCGATAAGCCGTATGCCCATGGCGGAGCAGGCCTCTTCCACTTCCGGCGACGGCTTTCCGAATATCTGCCGTGCAAAGGCAGGTCTTACGCCGAAGCGGCGGGACAGATTCCGTTCCAGTCTTTCTATCTGGGCACAGGTTTCATAATAATCGCCGGCCGTGCCGGTTCTCAGTCCCAGCCCCAGTTCATGCCCATGGTCTACGATGTCCCTTATGGTATCTCCGTATTTCCGAAGTTCCAGTTCCGTCACAAAGAAAGTGGCGGTAATTCCTCTGCTGTCCAGATAGGAAAGCATATCATCCACCGACTGCTTCCTTGTGAGCCCGCCAAAGGTCACAATAATGGCGGGCGCCGTAGTGGTTATAAACCTTTCCTTCGGAGCCAGTCTTCCCTGGTTCTCCCGCCGGAGAGTATCGTACCTTTCCTTGTCCGCTGCGCTGTAGGCTGCCTTATGCACCGCTGCTTTTCCTGCCAGGGCAGGAGCAGCGGATAAGGGAGCCGTCCCGCCATCTGCTGCCGCCTCCGTGATTCCTGCTGATGCCAGAAGAGCCGTCGCGCAGGCTGCCGCAAGAAAAGCGGGTTTCAAGTGATTGATTTTCCATAACGCTGTCATATCCGCTCCTCCTATTCCTTTCTTAGTCCCTTCATATCCACGCTGCCGCCAAGGCGCCACAGGGAAACAGAGGATATGCCCTCTTTGGCTGCCAGCGTAATCCATGCGTTCATGGTTTCCCTGTCCCCATACCACACCTCATAGGAAGACCCGTTTTCTTTATAGGAAAAATGAAGGGCCGCGCTTTCCGGGTCCCTTTCAGGCGCTGCATGATGGTTTTTTGCCAGCCGAATGGCTTCGCTTTCTGTAATATATTTTTTCTTTCCGCCAAGGAGTCCGAAGAGATGGCTGTCCTGCCACAAGCATCCGCCGGTGGAAAAGGCGGCCCCCTTCCTTCGGGGAAGGGATTCCATCTTTTTCAGCATTTTTTCGATGAACTTCCTGTCCGCCTTGGGCCCGGGACCGCTGTGGGTACCGTATAGGTTGTACATCATCACCACATATTCCGGCCCTTCACTGTAAGGAAGGCTCATAGGAGCGGAAGGCTCCAGGATAATGCGCACTTTAAGATGGGCTGCCTGGGCCTCCAGGTCCAGCATGCGGGTAAAGTCGCAGAAATGATTCATGAGTTCCCTGTCCTGCCCTATTTTCTCATAATCCACTTCAATGCCGTCTACCTGCTTTTCCTTTGCCAGACGGATAATATCTTTCACATGACGGTACCGGCTTTCTTCCGTTTTCAGTTTTTCCGTTATGATTTCCCGGTCTTTCTCCACCATTTTCCCGCCGGGAAGGGCCCTGTCATTCACAACGGTAAGATAGACAGGCACATTCCCGTCAGGTCTCAGGTTTTCCAGATTTTCAGGAAAATGGAGATTTCCCTTTTCATCAAAATCAGCGGCAAAAAGGGAAATGCCATCCCAGAGATCCGCTGTTTTTTCATATTCCTCCATTCCCCTTTCCCTATCCCAGGAAACCACCCAGGAAGAGAGGGTCACAAGGGGATGACTTTCCCCGGCCAAAGGCTTTTCCGCCCTGCAGCCGGAGGCCAGAAAGAGGCAGGCGGCTGCCAGTACCAAAGCTGCATATTTCATAAGTCCCCCATCAGAAATGTTTCAGGAACCATCCAAGGACGGATTCCCATTTCTGGTTAATTACAAATTTCCATTTTTCAAACCCCTTTAATTCCGTGGTATAAAGAGGGGTTCCGCCGGTCTGCCCATGCCTCGTAATCACCAGTTTTTCAAAAACGCCGTCATACACATCATCAGCCAGATTCCGCTGGCTGAAAGCGCGGCTGTCCCAGCCTGCAAAAAGACCAATGGCCGTATCCTCCGAATGGCCCACGTCCACTTTGGCGGCTTCCTTCCCATCCAGTTTAACCGTAAGGCTGCTGCCGTCAAGGGAAATATCCAGAGTCCGGTCCAGCCTTGCATGGAAACTTTCCACCGGTTCGTAAGGTTTTCCCCCTTCTTCTATGGTTTTCGGTTTTTCCTGTTTGACCCTGGCCAGACGGCTCATGTACTCATTGGCCATGGCAGTGGAGTCGGCGTAGCGGGCCAGGGTTTCCAGCTCGTTCACCCTTACATTGTGTTCATCCTCTTCCACCGATATGGGCGGATAGCCGTCAAGGACGGAAAGTTTTTCGGAAAACAGCTTTTTCGTGCTGCTTCCGTCCACTTCCTCCACCTCCAGTTTTCCCTGGGATATGCCTACAGCAAGGCAGCGGGTGAGGTCCTTATTACCCCGGAGGAGCACCTTCTGGTCACCGAAGGAATTCCCCTCCAGCCGCACATGGACGTCCACATCAGACCTTCCGGTACTTCCCTTCAGCTTCACAATACCCGCTTTTTCGGGAATGGATGTGACGATAAAGCTTTCCCCCTTGAACTGGGCGGCCCCTTTTATAATATCCCAGCTGCGTATGCGGTCATCTCCCGTTTTAAACCGGAGATCCTGGTTCGTATCGTATTTGATACGCATAAGAAGGTGGTTCACAGGCCAGTAGGGCTGGGGCTGCATACGGGTTAAATCATAGAGACTGCTGTTTCTCTGGTTGAAGCAGTACCCCTCCCGGTTGAAATTCATTTCAAAAAGGCTTCGTATCCACTTCTCATTTTCAGCAGACACGCTGGGCGCATTGCCGAAATGGCCCGTATTGGAATGCATGAGCACATACACCGGCGGCACATATCCCAGCTTATCAGAGTAAATGTCCCGAAGCTCCCGGTAGTCATAGGCGATGCGACGTTTCATGTGGTCCACCGTTTCCACCGGAATCCTGTCCTTGTCACGGATGAAATCCATGAGGTAATGGTTGTAGTCCCGGCCCAGGCTTTTCTGCATCATGGCATATTTCAGCGGGTCGATTTCGCCGATGAAATGGTGATACCGGTCAAATACATTGATGTACTCCAGCCGGTAGCCGTTGGTACCCATTTCCCAGTAGGACGAGTCCTCCATATCCTTTAATTCAATGGGCCTCAGGAATTTGGTATCCTCATGATTGAATTTTTCGGGATAGGTCATCATGACGCCCTTAAAATTCAAATCTTCCAGAATATCGTCGGCAAAAAGAGCGGTATCCCGCCTGCCGTCTTCAAACATAAGGTACAGCGATTTCGGCGGCAGGGGCTTCCCTTCCTTATAATATTTCAGGATGTCATCATGGGTAATGGTGACATAGCCCTGCTCTTTCAGTGCTTCCAGATGTTCTCTCAGCTGTTTTTCCCCGATGAGGGTAGATGTATCACCGATACGGTCAACGCCAAAATAGGACAGCGCAACAAAACCGGTATCGGTAGTCCGGCTCACATCTTCTTCCTTAAACGAATGATATGTTTTTATATGGAAAAAGAGCAGATAAAGGCTGACCAGTGCCGCTATGACCGCCAGGATTTCAAAGAATGTACGGATTCTTTTTATCCGGTTCTTATGCTTTGTAAACGATTCATCTCCCAGTATCACAGGTCATCACCTGCTTTCTTTGCCTTTTTCTTTTCCGCCTTCAGCCTTTCCTTTTCTTCCTTTTTCTTTTTCTCCCGCACGTCCGCCGGTGTCATGCGGGTGCCCCAGGTATCCTTCCAGAAGGTAAACCAGGCCACCGGCATCTGCCACAGAAGCACCGCTTCATAATAAAGGCAGAACCACACGCCGAAAATCCAGGTAGAGCTTTTTCGAAGAAAGAGCTGGGCCATGCTCATGAGGAGGGCCATAAGGGCCATGCCGATGAGGAAGGTGAAAGGGAATACGCGGTGCATAAGGGGAATATAAATCAAATTGTAAATAACCACCACCGGCGCCGCAATGGGCACCACCAGGCCGAAGTAGAAGGAAAGGGCCATGAAAGGCTCCTTCTTCCACATGAACCTTGCGGCAATGAGGGATTCCCGAAGCCAGGACCGTTTCCACCGCATCTGCTGCCGGAGGAACACATGGTAGGACTTTGGTACGATGGTGGACACCACCGCCGTGTCCTGGTAGGTGGTCCTGTTGTGTCTGAGGATGAAATTGGTAAGGCTCCTGTCATCGCCGAAGGTGGCCTTGTGGCCTAAAAATTTCTGGTGCACCCAGTCGTGGCAGTATTTTTCCACCAGATCCTTCCGATAGCAGGAAAGGGGGCCGGAAAGGCAGGTGGCCGCATCAAAGAACCCTTCCGCCGCTTTCATGACCCGGAAAGCGATGTAGTAGCGCACCGCCTGCATTTTGGTGAGACCATTGGTATAGGTGTTAGCCACGTCCGTCCTTCCGCAGACACCGCCCATTTCCTTGTCCTTGAAGGGCTGTACCACATTTCTTATGGCAAAGGGGGAGAGGAAGCTGTCGGAGTCCACGAATACAAGGAGCTCATTTTTTGCCAGTTTCAGGCCAGCCGCCAGGGCCTCCCGCTTGCCACCGTTCTTAGGCTGCTCATACCAGGTGACCCGGTCTTTGATATGAAGGTCCCGGTCATCCTGTTCCATGCGGTCTATGATTTCTTTGATTTTTTCAAGGGATTTATCTGTAGAATGGTCATCCACCACGATGACCTGCAGTTTGTCCGGCGGATAGTCCTGGTTCACGCAGCCAAGGATGGTCCGCTGAATCCACTTTTCCTCATTGAAACAGGGAATAATAATGGACACGCCGGGGGTATAATTTATATCTACCTTTACCGGCCGGTAAAAGATGGCAAAGAAATAACGGGAAAGAAGAAATGCAGCCGTAATGATGCTGTATAGATAGAGGTATTTATTGAACCGGAAATATACCACTGATTCAGACCGCATGAGGATGATGACAAGGGAAATACAGAGCATGAGGAAAGCAGAGACCGCAATGAGGTACCGTCCCCGCCGCTGCTGGTGGTATTCCGCCAAGGACAGTTTGAAATGAATACCCAGGGCTTCCCTGCCATCCCGGTCAAACCGGCGGACCACTTCTGCTTTCAGCTTTTTCACTTTCATTTCATAGCCTTCCGGCATGTCTCCGGGACGGACCACGAAAGACAGGTCTATGTTTTCCCCTTCTTTTACCGTCTTTTCCCCTTCTGCCAGGGTAAGCAGCATGCCGGTAGAAGAAATATCCTCGCAGATTCCTTTGACCACCCTTTTCCTGCCGCCTGCTCCTGCAGTCACGGTGACAGGGATGTGAACTTTGAAACGCCTTCCTGCTTCGGCACTGGCTGTGTATGCTCTGAAATCCGAATCCCTGATTTCTCCATCCATTCCCTGCCGCCGGTCCACATTGGTTCTGTGGCCGGAAGGGTCAGGCACATTCGGCAGAAGGCGCCTGTCCGCTTTTTCTATCTGCAGTTTATCCTCAAGGTTCTTCGTATGATTCACTTTCATACCCCCAGATTCCAATCCATATTCCGCACTCTTTTACTTCAGACCGGAAAGCAGCACATCACTGTCCAGCGAATACAGCTCAAATCCTTCATTTTCCAATGCAGTAATAAGCCGTTCCACTTCTTCCGCCGTATGGTCTTTCCTCTCCGTTTTTTTCTTATAGTCTCCATCCTTTATGGTCGGCTTCTTGTCGATGGCCGGCCTTTCGTCCGATTTCCCCGGTTCCCTGGCCCTGATATCCAGGGGTTTATTGATTTCAAAGGCGATGAGGCTTCCCGGCTTCACACCGGCTGCCAGCTTTCTGGCAGCCTCTTCGTCCACCAGGGTTCCCCTTCTCACAGTCACATTAGAAAGGACCGCATAGGAAAGACCTGCAGCCCCTGCCTCTTCCAACAGGGTATCCGTGTATTCCGTGCGAGGTGCCCGGAAGAAAGAGGGACTTTTCCCTGTAAGCGTATTCACCGCTTTCTGGGTCCTCAAGAGAGAACGAATGGCCTTTTCTTCATCCAGCTTTTCCAGAGACGGTCTGCCAAGCCAGGTGTAATTGCCTATGACCTGCCTGTGCTTTGCAATTTCCTTCATGGTTTCCGGACTGTCTCCGGCATTCTGCCCTTCTACGAAAAAGGCGGCCTTGGCGTCTTTTTTATCCAGCACCTTCAGGATTTCCTCCGTCATGGCCCGGTCCGGCAGTCCGTCAAAGTAAAGATACACATGGTTTCCCGTATCTGCCAGCGGATGAATGACCTTTGCCTTGTTTGCCTCAGGATGTTTATGAAACTGATTGACTGCCTTTTCCGTTTCCTCATCCGCTTCATACAGATTCGATAAATCCTGCACATCCCGGTTCTCTTCAGAAACGGAAAGGGCATGCCTGTGCCAGGCATAGAATCCGCCGCCTGCCAGAAGAACCAGTACCAGCAGGAATATCCAGAATTTTTTCCCCATCATAACCTCTTATAAACGCCAGTAATCAAAGCCTTTCTTTTTCATTTCCGAAGCATCATAAATCCCTTTCACGTCCAGAAGTACCGGCAGCGCCCCTTCCCTCTGCTTTTCCTCTTTATAAAAGGAAGTGAGCTTCTCTATGGAAACTTTCCTGAATTCCCTGTGGGCCACCAGCACAGCCACACAGTCTGCCTCATGGACTTCCGAAAGGGGAATAAGATCTATACCGTACTCCCTCTTGATCATCACCGGATCCGCCTCCGGGTCCACGGCATAGATGTGCATGCCGTATTCCTTCAGCATGCGGTAGATGTCAATGGCCCTGGAATTTCTTGTATCCGGGCAGTTTTCCTTGAATGTCATGCCCAGAAGATAAATATTGGCATGGCGGGTATCCACATGACTTTTCAGCAGTTCCTGAATCAAAGATTTCACCACAAAGGCCGACATATTATCATTAATATGCCGCCCTGCCGTAATCACATGGGAATGAAACCCCAAAAGTTCCGCTTTATAGATGAAATAGTAGGGGTCCACGCCAATGCAGTGTCCGCCCACCAGGCCGGGAGTAAAGCCCAGGGCATTCCACTTCGTATTCATGGCCTTCACCACTTCCAGTGTATCTATGCCCATGCGGTGGAATACCAGGGACAGTTCATTCATGAAGGCGATATTAATATCCCGCTGGGAATTTTCGCAGAGTTTGGCTGCTTCCGCTACCAGAATGTTTGGCGCTCTGTAAATGCCGGCTTCAATGATGGTACTGTAAACGGAAGCGATGGTTTCCAGTGTTTCCTCATCCATGCCGGATACGATTTTTACAATATTTTTCAGCACATGCACCTTGTCACCGGGGTTAATCCGTTCCGGCGAATAGCCGATTTTGAAATCTTTCCCCAGCACAAGGCCCGATTCCTTTTCCAGAATGGGGCCGCAGATATTTTCCGTAACACCGGGATAAACGGTGGATTCATACACCACAATGGCTCCTTTTTTCATATGCCTCCCCACGGTGGCAGAAGAAGAGGCCACCGGCCGTAAATCAGGCGTTTTGTCTCCGTTGATAGGCGTAGGCACGGCTACCACAATGAAATCGGCCTCATGGATTTTCTCCGGATCAGAGGTAAAAAGGATGGTGCATTCCTTCAGTCCTGCTTCCCCGATTTCGCCGGTGGGATCCACTCCCTTTTTATACAGGTCTAATTTTTCTTCATTCACATCATAACCGATGACATGAAAATGCTTTGAAAATGCCGCTGCCAGCGGAAGGCCCACATATCCCAGTCCTACCACCGCAATAGTGCTGATTTTTCCATTCATAAGGAATTCCTCCCCATCAGATGCATTCAATTCGACTCATAATTGGAAAAATAATAGCTCAGTGCCAGCCAGATGGTGTGATTCTTATCTCCGTTGATTAAATCCTTCAGGCTGTAGTACTCCGCCTGCAGGAGCCAGTTCGGCGCCACCGTATAATGGACGCCGGCGCCTATCCCCTTGAATCCGTGCATGTAGTCGGCCATGCCTTCCATGGTATGGGATACATAGGTGGTATAGGGCTGGTAGTAATATTTCAGGAAATAATAGGTATTTCCCGTGTCCCAGGTCCTTTCTTCTCCTCTGGAAAGAGATGCCACATAGCCCTTCTGGCTCTTTCTTTCGGAATCGGAGCCCACAAGACCCATGAGACCCACGTCGTAAAGACCCAGGGGCCGACGGACATTCAGCATGTAAATGTTTCTGGAAGGAGAATCATCCATATTGAAATGGTAGATGCCGGCGCCAAGGGTGTAATCACCCGCTTCCTTTGAAACTTCGCCGGCTGCCGCCATGCCGCCGTAGGGTACGGTGCCCGCTTCTACCATGTAACGGAAAGGTGTTTCCCCGGAAATCCGGATCCCTTTAAACTTGCTGTCATAAATATTTCCTTCTGCCAGATAGGAGCTGAATACACCGGCGGTAAGCCGACTGGAGCCGACCATGCCTGTCAGGTAGTACCGGTCCAGGTCCATCCAGTTGTCATCTCCTCTGCCGGATAGGATTTTTTCATTTTCCAGCATGGAAATAAAATGCCAATTGTCATCAATGTTGTAATCGCCATAAACCCGAAGGCGGGCACGGCTCCTGTCGCCAATGGCTTCTTCCCCGTGATGGGCGCCATAATCCATGCGCATTTCACCGTCCACTTTAAAGCGCTTATCCTGGATAGCAGGTGCCTTCGTGTCTGCTGTAGACTGATCTTTGGCTGCTTCTCTGTCAAAATAGCCCATGGCGGACAATTCGCTGCCGTATTCAGCCCGCCGGGAAGCCAGGCGGTCCATATCTTCTGAGGAAACAGAGGCCATGAGCTGACGGATGGAATCCCGCATGGCCTCCCTTTCTTCCTTTGTATGGGCAGGAAGGATGCCGGATACTCCATAGGCCTGGCCGGCAGCCACACTGCCGCCCTTTTCAGCAATCCCGGCAATGGCCAGACCGCCAGGCAGACTGCAGCGGCTGATTTCCCGGGCATAGAGCTTTTCATAAACCGAGGCCGCTTTGACATACTCTTTCTTCTGGTTCTTCAGTCTTTCTCCCAGGAGTTTGACCTGCACATTATCCTGGAGGGCCAGCAGGTCTGTTCTTGCATACCGTTCTGCAAGAGAATCCACGTCCGGGTCATTGACCTGTTCCATCGTTATGCCGGACTTCTTAAAGGCATACTGCTTCGATACGTTTAAAAATTCAGCTTCCGCCTTGTCCGCAGTCTTCCGATAGGGCTTGATCCAGTCGGGATCAAAGGCGCCGTTATAAAAGCGGTAAATATTCTCCTCTGCCCGATATGTCCTTTCATAAACTTCTTCATATTTTGATTCCTGAAAAGGTATCGGAGAACCTGTATTTTTCACCCCGGACAGCTTTGAAAGGATTTTCTATTTTTCCTTATCCCAGGCAGGAAGCATTTTTCCCCGCATGCCATACCGGACCTTCAGTGCTTCATAATCACCGGCAGCACTGGACAGGGCAGCTCTGGCCCGATTGATGGGAATATTGTCAATCACTCTTGCTTCCGCGTCCTCTACGGCCAAATCACCGATTTTCTTTTTTACATCAGCCGGAATGGCGCCGGCCATCCCCAGTTCTTCCCCAAGAGCCCATGCATGTTCCTGCCTTGCAGGGCTCAGCTCGTCCATCTGCCTTTCGACAGCTGCCGAATATTCTTTCTTTACTGCCTCATGATGCTGTTTCATAGGATTAATATCAGAGGCCTCTGCATTCCCCGCTATCAGAAGGACTCCTAAACCTACACAGCATGCCAGTTTCTTTTTCCCCATTATGCTGCTCTCCCAATATAAAAACGGATTACTTTTCTGAAATCAGCACATCCATCAGAACTTACATTTTATGATTAAAATAGTATGACCAATTAAAATGCAGTTTATGCTTCTTTCAATAATACTCTTCGTAATAAAATGCTGTCAATTTGTATTTTTGTTTCTTATCTTATAAAAAATGATTATAGCACCATTTCTAAATATGACTGCCAATCAAGGCTGCCGCTCTCGTTTCCTGAAATCATCTGATAAAGATGACCGAATCTCTATGGCACGGAACCTGCAAAGATATAATCCGCCTTTTATTTTCATAGCACCCTATTCAGTTATCTATGAATTCAAACAGAATCATACAAAAAAATCTATTACTTTAAACGGTTGTTTTAAAGTTCCATGATTGTAGGAATTATCGAAGAGTGCTAAAATATAACTGAACGAATCAATCATATGATTATAAACAACAGTCTGTGTTTCGTAACACAGTACTTCCATCAAAATTTTAACGGTTCACCACGCTGTGAACCCAGGGAGGTTATTTCATGAAACCAGTCATTCATGTAGGAATCGATGTGGGCTCCACCACAGTGAAGGTGGCTGCTTTATCGCCTTACCTGAAGCTTCTTTTCGGGCGGTACCAGCGCCATATGTCTGATATCCGAAGCGCTACCATGTCTCTTCTGAAAGAACTGCAGGAGAAATTTTCGGGCTATCGCATCACCGCTTCTATTTCCGGCAGCGGCGGCATGGGGCTGGCCAAACTGATGGGGCTTCCTTTCTGTCAGGAGATTTTGGCGGAAACGAAGGCGGTGCAGACTTTCCATCCTGATACGGACGTGATTATCGAACTGGGCGGAGAAGATGAGAAGATTACCTATCTTCGGAACGGCGTGGACCAGCGGATGAACGGCGCCTGCGCCGGCGGCACCGGTGCCTTTATCGACCGCATGGCCTCTCTTCTTTCCGTGGACGCCGCCGGTCTTGGAAAGCTGGCTGCCAAAGCGGAAAGAATTTATCCCATTGCATCCCGCTGCGGCGTATTTGCCAAAACCGATATCCAGGCCCTTCTGAATGAAGGGGTTTCCCATGAGGATATCGCCCTTTCCGTTTTCCAGTCCGTGGTGAACCAGACCATTTCCGGTCTCACCTGCGGCCGTCCGGTACACGGGAAGGTTGCCTTCCTTGGCGGCCCCCTCACGTTCCAGCCCATGCTGCGCGAACGGTTCCAGAAAACCCTGGACATTGCAGATGAAGACATGATTGTGCCGGAGCACGGGGAACTGTATGTAGCCATCGGCGCCGCCGTGTCCGCCCGCCACGACCGTCCCATGGATCTGGACAGCTGGCTCTCCAAAGTGGAAAATGCAAAGGACGTGGACCTTGGCACTTCCAAAACCCTGCCGCCCCTTTTTGCCAATGAAGAGGAATACCGGGAATTTACAGAGCGGCACAGCCGCTTCCATGCGCCCCGGGGCGATATTTCCAAAGCCAAAGGTTCCGTATGGCTGGGCATTGACGCCGGCTCCACCACCATCAAGGCGGTGCTTCTGGACAGGGAAGGCCGCATTCTTTACGAATACTACAGCAGCAATAAAGGCACACCCCTGGCAGGCGCCAGAAAGATTCTCTCTGACCTGTACAGTAAATTACCGGAGGGTGTCACCATTGCCGGCGCCGGCGTTACAGGCTACGGCGAAGAACTCATCAAGCGGGCTCTGCAGGCGGACGTGGGCGAAGTGGAAACCATGGCCCACTACCGGGGCGCCAAGCACTTCCTCCCCGATGTCACCACCATTCTGGATATCGGCGGCCAGGACATGAAGTGCTGCCGCATTAAAGACGGCGCCGTTGACGACATCCTTCTGAACGAAGCCTGCTCTTCGGGCTGCGGTTCCTTCCTTGACACCTTCGCCCAGTCTCTGGGCATGGACATCAAAGAATTTTCCCGTATCGCCCTCAAAGCCCCCCATCCGGTGGATCTGGGTTCCCGCTGCACCGTATTCATGAACTCCAGGGTCCGGGAGGCCCAGAAGAACGGCGTTTCCGTAGCCGATATTTCCGCCGGCCTTTCCTACTCCGTCATCAAAAATGCCCTTTACAAGGTCATCCGCCTCCGCAAGGCATCGGACCTGGGAGATAAAGTGGTGGTGCAGGGCGGCACCTTCTATAATGATGCCGTCCTCCGGGCACTGGAAAAACTTCTGGACTGCCATGTCATCCGTCCCGATGTGGCGGGCCTTATGGGTGCCTACGGCATTGCCCTCATTACAAAGGACTCCTGCCCCGAAGGCCACGTGTCCTCCCTGGTGACACCGGAAGAGCTGAAGAGCCTTTCCTATACCAATGAAATGAAACGCTGCCCGGGATGCGGCAATCACTGCATGATCACCATCACCCGCTTTAACGACGGCCGCGCCTTTGTGTCCGGCAACCGCTGCGAAAGAGGGGCTGCCATCATGCTCACCGGCAAGACGGCCCCCCACTCCACCCTGCCGAATATTTACCGCTGGAAATACGATAAAATCTGGCACCGCCGCCCCCTGTCCCCAAAAGACGCCAAGAGGGGCACCGTAGGCATTCCCCGCACCCTGAACATGTACGAGGACTACCCCTTCTGGCACGCCTTCTTTACGAAACTGGGCTACCGGGTCCTCCTTTCCAGCGAACAGCTCCGGGACATTCCTACAGAAGCCATGGAAACCATTCCGTCCTACTCCGAATGCTTCCCTGCCAAGCTGGCCCACGCCCATGTGTACGACCTGGCTAAAAAGCATGTGGATTTCATCTGGTACCCCTGTATCGACAAGGGTCCCGACGAAGGCAGCACCAACAGCTACAACTGCCCCATGGTGGCTTCCTATCCGGAAAACATCGAAGCCAATATGGATGAAGTGCTTTCCAAGTACAAAGCGAAACTGTACCACCCCTTCCTCCCCCTCCACTCCGACGCCATCTTCGGCAGGCTGAAGAAATTCTTCAAGCCCCTTGGCGTTCCCGGGAGTGAAATCGAATCCGCCATTTATGCCGGGCGGGCAGCGGAAGAAACCTACCGCCGGGAACTGTACCAGGAAACAAAGCGGATTCTGGAAGAAATCAATGAAAAGCACCTCATCGGCATCGTACTGGCCGGCCGTCCCTACCATGTGGACCCCACGGTGAACCACTCCATCCCCGACCTCATCAACCAGCTGGGCATGGCCGTGCTTTCTGAAGACGGCGTGTCCATGGTGGGCGGCGAATTCCCGAACCTCCGTGTCATGAACCAGTGGACCTGGCACAGCCGCCTTTACAAAGCCGCCGACTACGTCACCCGCCACGCCAACCTGGAACTGGTGGAGCTCAACTCCTTCGGCTGCGGTCTGGACGCCGTGGTCACCGACCAGGTGCAGGAAATCATGAACAAGAGGGACCGCCTCTACACCTGCCTCAAGATCGACCAGAGCCTGAACCTGGGTGCCGTGCGTATCCGTCTGCGCTCCCTGAAATCGGCTATTAAGGAAAGGGTGGAAGAAAATACGAAGGCAGAACCCATCCTCTACCCGAAATCCGCTTTTACGGAAGATATGAAGAAGGACTTCACCATCCTGGTACCGGAAATGTCCCCCATCCACTTCCCCCTCATTGAAGCGGCGGCCCGAAGTGAAGGATACAACGTGAAGGTCCTTCCGCCGGTAAAAGCCGACATTGACGAAGGCCTTTCCTGCGTGAACAACGACGCCTGCTATCCTGCCATCATCACCATCGGCTCCCTCATGAGGGCCCTGAAATCCGGGGAATACGACCTGAACCGCACCGCCCTCATGATGTCCCAGACCGGCGGCATGTGCCGCGCCTCCAACTACATCGGCTTCATCCATAAAGCGCTGGACGAAGAAGGCCTCTCCCAGATTCCCGTCATTTCCCTCAATACCCACGGCTTTGAACCACAGCCGGGATTCAAATTCACCCCGGGCCTGGGTATCAAACTGGTACAGGCGGTGGTATACGGCGACGCCCTGCAGCAGTGCCTCTACCGCACCCGCCCCTACGAAAAGGAACCGGGCAGCGCGGAGACCCTGTACCGCTCTTGGCAGAAAAAAGCGGCAGAAGCCATTCTGAAGGGAGAATCCTTCCATCAGTACAAGAAGAATATTTCCGCCATTATCAAAGACTTCGACCGCCTGCCTCTCGCCGACGTGCCCCGCCGTCCCCGTATCGGCATTGTAGGTGAAATCTACGTGAAATTCAGCCCCATTGCCAGCAACGACATCGTCCACGCCATCGAAGCCAACGGCGGCGAAGCGGAAACAAGCGGCATGCTGGACTTCTTCCTCTACGGCTCCCTGGACAGCCATTTCCAGAGAAAGGAAATGGACGGCACCTTCAAGGACGACCTGAAGGGCACCTTCATGCGCTACCTCATCCAGTGGTACAGAAAGCCACTGGAAAAGGCAGTGAAAAACTCCAAACGGTTCCATGAAATCACCAGTATCGGCAAACTGGCCAAACGGGCCTCCCAGTACCTGTCCCTGGGCAACCGGGCCGGTGAAGGCTGGTTCCTCACCGCCGACATGATCGACCTCCTCTATCATGAATGCCGCGGCGTGGTCTGCCTCCAGCCCTTTGCCTGCCTGCCGAACCACATCACCGGCGAAGGCATGATTCACAAACTTCACAGCGCCTATCCGGAAGCGGTGTTCCTGGCTCTGGACTGCGACGCCAGCGCCAGCGAAGTGAACCAGGCCAACCGGCTGAAACTGATGATGAACGCATTAACTGAGAAGAAAGAAACGTCTGACGACCTGTCATTTGTAAGAAAAACCATGAACTTGAGAAAGGGCACCACATTATGAGCGCAAGAAAGTTAACCGGAAAGGGCGAAAAAGTCCGCGAGAAAATGATTGCCACCACCGTACATATCCTGCAGCAGCAAGGCTTCAAAAAAGCCACCGTCCGCGCCATAGCCAGGGAGGCCAACGTAAATATCGCCTCCGTGCGCTACTACTTCGGCTCCAAGGAAGAACTCATCGGCTGCGCTTTGGAATACATGATGGGCAATCTGGAAAACATCGTTTCCTACTTGGATGATACCCGTTTCACCGCCAGGGAAAGACTGAAGAAATACATCCTCGCCTACTTCCACCTGGCCCGCCAGCACCCTGCCCTCTTCCGGTCCATTTCCAACCCCTCCAGCGAAGACGCCAAGGACACCTACTTCATCTATCTCTCCCTCCTCCACAGCCAGTGCTGGGAAAAGGTCATCCGCAACGTGGCGGAAATCACAGGCTACACCAATGAAAAGGATCTGGAACTCAAAGCCATGCAGATATTCTCCGCCGTGGAATTTCCCATCATTCTGGAAAGCAACAAGAGCAACTCCTTCATCTCCGGCTACACCGACGCCGACACCCTGGACCGCTACGTAGACATCCTTCTGGACAATGTGGACGAAAAGAAGGAAACAAACCAGTATTTAAAGGAAATCCTGCAGGGAGCGAAGTAGGGTTCCGCGCCGCCCGGTGCGGAAGATTTGACGGGGCTTCGCCCCGAAGGTTCTTAAGGTTCTAAGGTTTGACAGCGCCTGCGGCGCTGAGGGTTTCGGTGGCCGCTTCGCGGCAATTTTATAGAGCCCGCTTTGCGGGCCCGGGTTCAGAGGGTTCATAGGGGAAGGGTTCTTAAGATTGACGGCCCTTACGGGCCGAAGGTTCTAAGGTTTGACGGGCCTTGGGGCCCGAGGGTTGTGGTGGCGGCTGCCGACGCATTATAGAGCCCGCTTCGCGGGCCCGGATTCATAGGGGAAGGTTGACGGGGCTTCGCCCCGAAGGTTCTCAAGGTTCTAAGGTTTGACAGCGCCTGCGGCGCTGAGGGTTTCGGTGGCCGCTTCGCGGCAATTTATAGCCGCCTTACGGCGGCAGATAACGAGCCCCCTTCTACACAACCCTCAGCCCGCGTGGACACGCTGGGCTGTCGCCCCTGCCCGCCTAAGGCGGGCGCCCCCCTCTTGCTTATGGGAATACAGTCCAAAGTCGGCGGTAATCGGACAGCGGTAAGCCGCCAGCGGACAGCTTCCCCAGTCCCCACCAGCTCACTATTTCACGAAAGGTTATTATGAAATCCTATCCTATTTTTCTCTTCGACCTGGACGGTACCATTTCCGAATCCGCTCCGGGCATTGTGAAGGCCGTGCAGTACGGCCTTTCTTTTGTGGGTATCCATGAAAAGGATCCCGAAAAACTCCAGAGCTTTATCGGCCCGCCGCTTAATGTGCAGATGAAAAAGCTATACCATATGAGTGATGAAGATATTGTCACAGCGGTGAACCGGTTCCGTGAACTCTATGAAACGAAGGGCATTCTGGACTGCCGTCCCTATGCCGGACTGGATGTCCTTCTGTCGAAGGCGGTGAAAGAGGGCCGCACCCTGGCCGTGGCATCCAGCAAGCCCGAGCCCTTTGTGAAGGAAATCATTTCCCACTTCGGCTTTGCGCCCTATTTCTCCGTCATCTGCGGCAGCGACATAGGAGATGAACTGAAGAAGCGGGCCACCAGGGACCAGAAGGCCCGGATTATACGAAAGGCCCTCGCCCTTCTGGAAAAGAAGGGATTTTCCTCCTCCTTCCTGGCCGGCAATACGGTGATGATAGGAGACACATTCTACGATATAGAAGGGGCAAAGGAAAACCACCTTCCCTCCGTCGGCGTCACCTACGGCTATGGCAGCCGGAAAGAACTGGAAGAGGCCGGAGCCGACGCCATCGCTTCTTCCACGGAGGAGCTTTCTTCTATCCTGCTTTCATAAAATAAAAAGACTGTGAAGGAATCATCTCTTCACAATCTTTTTATTTCACGAAAGGCCATCGATCCTTCCTTCATGGGAGCGCCGCTTTTCCCGATACATGCGGTGTTCCGCCTCCTTCATGCCCCGCAGCAGGGCGGAGGCATTCGGCATCCATTCGCCGCCGGCGGCGGCGTGGATGGAAAGGGCTTTGGCCTTCTCCTTCAGACGGGCGAAGGTTTCTCCGAAATCTTCTTTGCTTATATTCTCCAGAAAAGCTACAAATTCATCACCGCCCAGGCGGTAGATATCATTGGTGGGGCATACGGACTTCATCATGGCCGTCATGTCCCGGAGACGGCTGTCCCCTGCGCTGTGGCCGTAGGTATCATTTGTCTTCTTCAGGTTGTTCAGGTCCATGTAGATAATGCCCAGAGGCTTGTTCCCTGCCTCCAGAGCGGAGAGACGGCTGTTCATGGCGTTCCTGTTATGGACACCGGTAAGAATGTCATTTTCGCTGAGATAACGCAGCCGCCCCATAAGATCATGGATATCTTTTTTCAGGGAAAGGTATACCGCCATATTTTCCAAAAGGACTTTCAGGTCCAGGGTATCCGATATCCCGTAATTGTCCACGCCCAGATAGCCGGACAGATGATGGTCATGGTACATGGGCGCTTCCATGAGGGAGTGGATATTCTGCTTCTTCAGGCAGTCATAGGTAATAGAGTCCGTGTCGCGGATGGCTTCGATATCAGGGATAATGACGCTGCTGTCTGTCTTCAGATACCGGTCCCACACACCTACGTATTCTTCGTAGTTCAGGTTCTGGAGATGGTCCATTTCCGACGTCACCCCTTCCCTGCACCATTCAAAAGTATTGGAAATCCGATCTCCCTTCTTTTCAAAAATGTACACCCTGTCACAGGGCAGAAGGCTGCCGATCTCTCGGAGCACCCGGTTCACCGACGCTTCATAGTCCGGGGCGGCCATAAGCATGCGGCTGAGCCGGAGAATCTGGTGCTCCGTGGAAGCAGGAGCAGGCCCATCTTTCATACCATGCCCGCTGCCATCCTCCAGAAGCATGAGAACGCAGCTGCCCCGCCAGGGGCCCGGTGCCAGGATATAGGAAATGGTCTTTTTCATTTCCGGTACATATTTTTCTCCGTAAACCCTGTGCTTTTCATAGGCGGCCTCATAGGTTTTCTGCCCCCAGGTATAATTTTTCTGGTTCAGGAGGGAGGTAAAATGAGAGCTCAGTTTCTCATCTTCTTCAAGACCAATGGCATGGCTGTAGGCCAGGTTGTGGTACCGGCAGATGATTTCCGATATGCCGCCGTCCTCTCCCATCGGTGCATCCAGCAGGGCATAGGGAAGCGGCAGGGCATCGAAGAGGGCTTCTTTGTCCATCCACCGGTCCATCTTATCATGGCCATCCCCGTCTCCGCTCCTCATCATGCCCACGGCTTCCCGGATAAGGCGGCCGGTGGTAATGCCGTCGGATCCGTAGGTGATGATGATTTCCGCCGTGACAGTGCAGCTGTTGCCCTCCACTTCATGAATGTCGGAAACCGCTCTCCTCAGTTTTCGGCACAGGGCAGTCACTTCTGTCTGGTCCTCATAGTGGAAAAGGATGACGAAACCGGCGCCGTCCAGGCGTCCTACGGTGCCTCTGGTGCCCATGATGCCGCGGATTTTATCAGCCGATGCTTTCAAAAGGCCGTTGGCCGTCTTTTCTCCGTAGGTGTGAAGGATCCGCCGATACTGGGGAATGGCCAGGAAAAGCATGGCATAGTCGCTGCCGAAGCTGCGATAAGCCTCCTGGCAGCCGATGAGGGACTCAATGACGCCCCGGCTGTTCATGACGCCGGTCACCTTATCCGTCACCGTCACCGGCTGGCGGCCGGTCTCCTTTTCCAGCTGTTCCGCATCCTCAAACCAGCCCAGGGTGCCAATGATTTCCCCGTCCCTGTAAATGGGAGCCTTGCCATAGACCACATTTTTTACTGTGCCCTTCACGATGAGGTCCGTAGGCTGATTGGCCACCACGCCGCCGGAAAGGACGTGTTTTTCCATTTCCTCCGTGCCGTGGCTGTCCATGAGCCATCCCAACTGCTGGGGCGTCTTCCCCTTCACTGCGGTCAAGGAGGAAAGGCCGGCATACTGCAGGAAGGCCCGGTTAGCGCCCTGGTAGCGGCCTTCCCGGTCCTTCCAGAAATAGGCTCTTCTGGTGCCGTTAATGACGGCCTCCCAAAGGTCCCTTGCCTGGAAACCATCCTTCTCCCCTCTGCTTTCTTCCACTGCAGAGCCGCAAAGTTCTTCAGGGAAATCGGACTTATTTCCGGAAATCCGGTGAATGCAGTGGAGCACCTGGCCGTAATGGGTTCGGGGAATGGGAATCAATGTGTGAATCATCCAGATGAACCGTCCGTCCTCCACCCGGGTGCGGAAGAAGCCGGAAAGGAAGCCGGTCTTTGCCTGGCGGATACGCTTTTCCAGGGTATCCATATCCATGAAGGCCAGATACCTTTCATAGTCGTCGGCATAAATGGAGCTAAGGGCAAAATGGCGGTCATAAAGGCGGGCATGGGATATTTTCTCATGCTCCGACCAGTCTCCGTCGCTCACAGCCAGAGGCTCCAGGGTGTCCTTGTCCCGGTCCTGGAGGAAAATGCCGTCATACACGGCATACACATTATGAAGTACATGGTACACCCGCTGCTGCTCTTCATGGGTCATGCTTCCGGTAATGTCGGACATCCTGATTTTCACGCAGGCTTCGCCGTTGCACTGGGCAATACAGCGGCCAGCGGCCTTCATGAACTGATTCCGCACAAGGTAGACAATCTCATGCATCTTTCCGTCGGCCACGCATTTGTCCAGACACTTCCGAAACGAGGCGGAAAGCTCCAGGGTGGGATCATTGATATACTGCTCCGCCTCCTTCAGGTCGTGGTCCCCCAGGGAGCGGATCATGGCAAGGTAGGCTTCATTGGCGAAGAGATACCGGATGGTATGGCCGTCATAGGCCAAGAGCGCCATGGTTTCATCGGTCTGGAAATCGACCTGTCCGATGGTATCGTAGTATCTCTTCCAGGCCCTGGTCTCAATCTTCAGTCCCTCCTTCATGCAGTGGTCCAGGCTTTCCTCGTAGGGCATGGGTTTTCCGAAGAAATAGCCCTGCACCTTTTCGCAGCCGTTGTTCTTCAGAAACTCAAACTGTTCCTTCGTCTCCACCCCCTCCGCCAGACTGCGGGTGCCGATTTTCTTATCCATGGATATGATGGAGCTGATAATGTTTCTGGCCCTTTCGCTGGAGCTTCCCAGAAAGGCCATGTCGATTTTCAGCACATCAAAGGAATAGTCCTTCAAGAGGTTCAGGGAAGAATAGCCGCTGCCGAAATCATCCATCCAGATTTCATAGCCCGCCTCACGGAACCGCCGGAGGCCCTGCCGTATGTGGGCGTCCCTGGCAGTGAGCAGTCTCTCCGTGATTTCAATATGAATCATATCCCGGGGCACATTGTACTCCAGCACCCGGTTCTCCACTTCCTGGAAAATATCGCACTGCAGGAAATCCAGGCGGGACAGGTTCACCGATACCGGCACCACCGGACGTCCCTCATCCATGCAGCGGGCAAAATTCACACACACCTGCCGTATGATTTCCAAATCCAGCTTATGAATCTGCCGGCTGTCCTCCAGGGCGGAAATGAAATCCGCCGGCTGGAGAAATCCCTTCTCCGGATCCTCCCACCGGGCCAGGGCCTCCATACCGCAGAGGGCGCCGGAAACGGTCCTCACAATGGGCTGGTAATAGGCTTTGATATATCCTTTTTCCACGGCCTCGTCCATATGACGGGACACATAATCCTTCAGCTCCACCTTCTTGTCCAGGTCGGCGGTGTAATAGGCCATGAAACGGTCAGCGCTGTCGTGGATGCTGTCACAGGCAATCTTCACCCTGGTCACTGCCTGGCTGGGGTCGGCTCCCCAGCGGCCAAGCTGGTAAATGCCCGCCTTGCAGTCCACCTTGGCGGAAGGACGGATGGAGAGGATACGGCTGTGGGCTTCCCTGATTTTTTCCTCCAGATTCCGGTTCTCCGCCAGCACCATGAAATGATCCACATCAATGCGGGAAATCACATGGCCCGAAAACACTTCCTGGAGGCAATGGCCAATCTGCTGAAGGAATGCGTCCCCCTCCGGAATGCCGTAGGTCACATTGAAAAGCTTGAAATGAACCACATCGAAAAACAAGAGGGCATACCTTTCCGGATGGCCGCTGTCCTTTACAATCCTCTCCGCCTCCGCCAGGAAGCGCCGCATGCCGGGAAATCCGGTGATGTGGTCCATCTCATAGGCCGGCAGCCGTTCATCCAGCGCCGTCACAAAAAGGAAGACCAGCGGATTTCCTGCCTCGTCCCTTCCCCTCTGGCCCACCATATCCACCTGCCGCCGGCTTCCATCTCCTGCGGAAAGAGAACAGGTCAGGCTGAACCGTCCGCCGGACACACGCATCTGGTCCGCCATATCCTTTTCCACCGCCGCATCATCCTTTTTAAGAAGCCCTGGCAGTCTTCCGCCGGTAAGCGTTAGAAATTCCTCTTCATTCCTGCAGCCAAGGATACAGTAAAGTTCTTGATTTCCATATACAATTTCCTTTTTCTCATCATCCCGGTATGCCATGACACCGCCGGGGAAATGGTCACTCAGTGCCTGCATGAAAGATATCCTGTGTTCCATCCTGTTTTTCACTCTATCCCAGCCAATTCTATTTCCTGATTCCAGAAATCAAATCATAATCATTCTAAATTTGTAAGCTTTTACTGGTACATAATGTATACCTAAAGACATTTAAAGTCAATTCATATATTTTACGGGTAAATACTGCTTTCGGCGGCTAAGAAGAAACATACTCCCGTGAACATAAAAAATGCCCCTCCGAAGAAGGGCATTTCCATTTCCTTATATCTTTTTTAAATCCTCATCAATAATGCGGCTCTTCAGGTCCTGCAACTTGTCCGACAGGTTCACTTCCATAATGTTCGGATTCAGGAGCCTGGTGTATTCCGGCCAAAGGGTTTCCATCTGTCTGTTGGCATAGGCAATGGTTTCATCAAGGCTCGGAAGCGGCGCAGCCTCTCCGTGAAGGATGACAGGCTGTAACATATCCACGCAGGTATAGGTGCCGGCCTTCAGTTCCTTCTTGCGCCATTTGGCGGACTCCGTTACCAGGGTGAAATCGCCGCCGTCCGGGAAGGGTTCGTCTGCCAGGCATACCAGATCCGTAATCATTTTGCCGGTGCCCTTCTTGTAGAAACGGCGTACATCCTTGATGCCGGGGTTGGTCATCTTGCTTACATCATTGGAAATCTTCATCACCGGTTCAAAATCGCCGTTCTTCTCCCGGGCGCTCATCTTGAAGACCCCGCCCAGGGCGGATGTGCCGTCGGCAGTAATGATTTTCGTGCCGACCCCCCAGCTGGTGACGGTGCAGCCCTGTTCCTTCAGGGACTGGATAAGATACTCGTCCAAATCATTGGAGCCGGAAATGATGGCATCCGGGAAACCGGCTTCCCGGAACATGCGGGATGCCTCCTGGGAGAGATACCCCAGATCCCCGCTGTCGATGCGGATACCGTATTTCTTCGGAAGCTGTCCCTTTGCCTTCAGTTCCTTGAAAATCTGAATGGCATGGGGCACGCCCATCTCCAGTACATTGTAGGTATCCGCCAGAAGGATGAGGTTATCATGGTACTGCTTCACATATTCCTCGAAGGCCTCCAGCTCCGTATCAAAGCTCATAACCCAGCTGTGGGCCATGGTGCCCAGTACGGGAATACCGAAAAGCTTTCCTGCCTCCACATTGGAGGTGCCGTTAAAGCCGCCGATCATGGACGCCCTGGCGCCCCAGAGGCCGGCTGAATGGCCCTGGGCCCGGCGCAGGCCGAACTCCATGAGCGCGTCCTTCGGCGCCACCGTCCGCACCCTTCGGCACTTGGTGGCAATAAGGCTTTCATGGTTCATAATCATGGAAAGTCCTGTCTCCAGCAGCATGGCTTCTGTGGTAGTGCCCTCAAACCGGAGAAGCAGTTCTCCCGGAAAAGCCACCGTGCCTTCGGGCATGGCATAAATATTTCCGGTGAAATGGAAATGAGACAGGTAGTCCAGAAATTCAGGATAAAAAATGTGAAGACTCCGCAGATATTCGATATCTTCATCGCTGTAGGTAAAATTCTTTACGAAATCCACCAGGTGGGACAGTCCTGCCACTACGGTGTAACCGCCATTGAAGGGATTCACCCGGTAAAAACGGTCAAAAACAACCTTTCTTTCATGCATGCCCTTCTTGAAAAGAGCATTGGTCATAGTGAGCTGATACAAATCAGTTACAAGTCCATTGGATGCCATAATATCCCCCTTTATGGAAGCGCTGATTCATTCACTCCCTGCTTTCATTTTTGCAATGCAAGGCATGAGGCGCTGCGAACAGTGCACTATGTAAGGAACCTCACAACGAAGCAGTGCATAAAAATCCTTATAAAAGCAGTCTCTATGAATCAACGCTTCCTGATATTTCCATTGTCAAGACAATGGGTAGATTGAATTCATTATACCACTTTATGCTGTTAGCGGCGCATTAAATCGCATTTTGCAAGTCCGGAAATACCGGCGCCGCAGATAACTCTATCCCAGGGCGATTTCTTTCTCTCTTCCCTCATTCCGGTCCCTGAGATACACACTGCCTCCATGAAGGCTGCAGACAACCATGTCCTTTTCATCCACCAGGCCCATGTCCCCAATGTCATCCCGGCAGGCCTTCAGCATGCGGTCTCTCGTCTCCCTTTCCTCTTCCACCTTCAGCCAGCCCCGGATGGAAATCCAGGACTTGTCAGGATGCACCGCACTGATTTCCACATGGCGGTTCACCGTGATTTCATGATACAGATGAGACGACCGGTCCAGAAGGAAACAGAGCTTTCCCTCCACCTCGCACACTCCGCTCATAGGCCGCACCCGCGGCGCCATACCGTCCACGGTGGCCATATAAAACACTTCGCATTCCCTTAGATATTCCAGTACCAGCTTCACAGAATCCATCATTAATCCTCCGTTCATTTGGTTTTACTTCATTATCATTATTGTACACGCAGGGAGAGGGAATGGAAAGGGTTTCGCCCCCTTTGGGTGCGAAAGGTTCTAAAGTTTGACGGGGCTTCGCCCCGAAGGTTGTGTCCGCCTGCCGGCGGAAGGTTGTGTAGAAGGGTTGTGTTCGATGTGCTCATGGGAGGTGGGCACCCTTCTTGCGCAATAAAAGAGCCATTCCATAGTCTTCACCCTCATTTGCATCATAAGTAGTTAACAATCCAGTGCAAAGGAGGTTGATGAAGACAAATGGAATAGCTTTTTCTGTATCATATCACAGGTCATGAGTGAAATTAAACCGGAATCTTCATGCAGGCAGGAAGCAAGATGGGGATTGGGGACTGGGGAATGGGGAATGGGAACTACAGAACATATATTTCACCATTCCGGACGCGTCATTCTGAGCGGAGCGAAGAATCTTGGTACGTGCAGCAAATAGCACCAATGGCAGTGCCCCCTCTGTGGAGCAGCGGACAGCCGTTCCCTGTCCCACCAGCCCACCAGTCCACTAGTACACCAACCCACTAGTACACCAGCCCACCAGCCCACTAGTACACCAGCCCACCAGCTCACTAACATCCCCCCACGCAAAAAACTTCCCGAAATCCAAAAGCGGGGCGCGTCAATACCGCTTCAGGCTTTGCCTTTGCATTGCCTTTAAGGATTTCAGGAAGTTTTTTATTTTTCAGCCGGCTGATGGAGAAGGAAAAGACAGTCCCTGCTCTTCCGCTTTCCATGGATGGGCCCCGGCGGAATGGCTGAGCAGGATTCCCTGTTTCTTCGCTTCTCTGTTTATATAGTCGGAAAAGGAGGGGAAATTCTCTACTCTTTCCGCAGCGCTTCTTCCCTGTCCGGAAGGATTTTCACTTTCACGTCCGGCAGGTGGGTGAGGACGTCGATGACAATGTCCCTGGTATCTTTGGTGGAGTTAATCTGGCAGGTGGCCCTTTTGGCATTCAGTGTGGTCAGGACGCCCAGGTATTCGTAGCCTTCGATAATGCGGTTGATGTAGTTGACTTCTTCCGGCGGGATTTCAATGTATACCCTTGTATCTTCTGTCATTTCTTTGCGCGCCTCCTCAGAATGGAGTAGGCAGGCAGGACTACATCGCCGGTCATGGTCAGTTCTTCCAGCGGATGGGGTGCCTTGTCCACTTCTTCTCCTTCACCGTTCACCAGTTTCATAATCTTGACCAGGCCCACTTCCCCCTTCGGGGTGAGGTATTCCAGGATTTCCCCTACCTTGAAATGGTTCCTCTGCTGCACAAGGTTCGTGCCTTCTTCCTTATGGGCCGGAAGGATGAGGCCTACGAAGTCGTAGGGCTGCTCCGGCTGGGATTTCACGTATTCCTGGGCGCTGTGGTCAGGATTCTGGAAGGCAAAGGCAGTGGTGTAGGGACGATGGGATACTTTTTCCAGTTCCTCTCTCCATTCGGGCCGTACTTTGTAGGCGCCGCCTTCGGCGTAGTAGGCGTCGATGGCCTTCCGGTAGGCTGCCACCACGGCGGCCACGTAGTATACGCTCTTCATGCGGCCTTCGATTTTAAGGGAGGCTGCGCCGCCTTCGATGAGTTCGGGGATATGGTCGATCATGCAGAGATCCTTGCTGTTGAAGACATAGGTGCCGTGCTCATCTTCCTCCACCGGCCAGTACTGTCCCGGGCGGGATTCTTCCATGACGGCGTAGCGGAAGCGGCAGGCCTGGATGCATTCGCCCCGGTTGGACTGTCTTTTTCCATTGGTAAAGAAATTGGACAGAAGGCAGCGGCCGGACCAGGAAATGCACATGGCACCGTGGCCGAAAACTTCCAGGTCGATATCCACCTTTCTGCGGATTTCCGCCATTTCCTTCACCGATACTTCCCTTGCCAGCACCACCCTTTCGGCACCCATGTCCTTCCAGGCTTTCACAGTGCGCCAGTTGGCGGAGCTGGCCTGGGTGGATACGTGGATGGGAAGGTTCGGCGCCACTTCCCGGCAGAGGGCGAATACGCCCAGGTCGGAAATCAGGGCCGCATCCACATGGATGGATTCCAGATATTTCAGGTAATCATCCAGTCCTTCCAGGTCTTCATTCCGGGGGATGATATTGACGGTGACATATACCTTTTTCCCCATGCTGTGGGCATAGGAAACGGCTTCCTTCAGTTCTTCCATGGAGAAATTGCCGCCGTAGGCGCGAAGGCCGAAAACCTTGCCTGCCAGGTACACCGCGTCTGCTCCGTAGAGAAGGGCCATTTTCATTTTTTCCATTGTTCCCGCCGGAGCGAGAAGTTCCATTTTCTTCATGTATTTTCCTTTCTAATCGAAACGGCCAGGCCGTCTCCTTCTACATAGATATGGGTTTCATATTTTTCTTTTACATAATCGATATATTCCCGAAGCCTCATAACCAGGGTGCGGTAGCGGTGAGGCACAGGTTCCCTGCTCTCCACCAGTCCCCGGAAAAGCACATTGTCCGCCGCAATGACAGCCCTGTCAGAAAGAAGCGGCTCTATGGCCGTGAGTTCCCGGAGGTACTGGCCCTTGGGGCCGTCAAGAAAGAGGAAATCGTAGGGGCCTGAGAAGGTTGAAATCAGATTTCCTGCGTCTCCCAGATGACAGTGCACCCGTCCGGCAAAGCCTGCCCTTTCCATCACCCTTTCCGCCATGCGGTGGCGTTCTTCATCAAGCTCCACGGTGTCGATTTCCGCCGCCGGAAACCGCTCTGCCATGAGAAGGGCGGAGTAGCCGATGGCAGTGCCGATTTCCAGAATGCGCAGCGGCTCTGCCAGAGCTGCTGCCTGAAGGAGAAGTTCCCTTTCCGGTCCCCGGATAATGGGCACTCCCTTTTCTTCCGCATACCGCTCCAGTTCTCTTTTTAATGCTTCATGGTCATTTGCCATAAATATTCTCCGTCTCTGCCTGATGTTCTTCGTAGGACTTGGTGAACACATGGTGCCCGTCTGCCTGGGCCACATAGTAAAGGTATTCCCCGGGCTTTGCCTCCAGCACCGCTTCAATGGCATCCAGTCCCGGACTTCCGATAGGTCCCGGCGGGAGGCCTTTATGGGTATAGGTGTTGTAGGGGGAATCAATCTTTGTGTCCGCAATGGTGAGCTCTTCCTTCGGACTTCCCAGAGCATACTGGATGGTGGCGTCAATCTGGAGGGGCATGCCGATTTCAAGACGCTTCAGCATAACCGATGCAATGGGCACCTGGTCTTCCTTGAACCGGGCTTCCCTTTCCACCATGGATGCCAGGGTGACCAGGGCATGAAGGGTCATGTGCTTTGCTTTAGCCCTTTGGCGGATGTCCGGCGTCAGCATGGCGTCGGTACGCTTGTACATCATATCGCAGATCTGCCGGGCTGTATACTCCTTGGGGATATTATAGGTGTCGGGGAACAGGAATCCTTCCGCCTTCACTGTCACAGGCAGCGGCCCGTACTGGTATTTCAAAGGGCCGTAGGAAGCGGCTTCCGCTTCAAAATCCCCGGCGCCCTTCACCCCTGCCTCCTGCAGAAGGGAGGCAATCTGGTGAACCGTGTATCCCTCCGGCACCGTAACCAGGACGGACTCCGTCTTTCCGGACCGAAGCTCCATCATAGCCTCCTTAACAGTAAGGCCCTGTTTCATTTTATATGTACCGCTCTGAAGACTCTTTCCGCTTCCTAAAATGCGGGAATAGAGCCGAAACAGGGTACTGCTCCGGATGATGCCCTTCTTTTCCAGGGTATCTGCAATATCCCTTCCAGTGGAATTTCTGGGTACATCCACCAGGGCGGTGCCATGAAGTCCCACCCGGTCAAAGGCATAGAAATAAACGCCTGCTGTAAGGAGGATAAGGAAGGCGATGATACCAAAAAGGACGGACCATTCCCTGCGGCCCAGATTCTTCCAGGAAAAGGGCTCTTTTTCCGGCTCGCCGGAATTTTCTTTCTTTTCTTCTTGCAAATTGCACCTCTCAAAAAATCTTAAGGGAAGTAAAATGTGGAAATCTAATCCTTAAAAGACTATGCTATATTATATCATATTGTATAAAGACCCTTCAGCAGTAATGCCGAAGGGCTGATAATAAAGGAGGAAATTATGATTATCAAAGGAATGACTGCCCAGCTTACAAGAACTATTTCGCCGGATGAAACAGCAGAAAAGGTAAGGAGCGGATCCCTGCCCGTGCTGGCTACGCCCGTACTTTCCGCCGCCATGGAAGAAGCGGCCTGCAGGGTACTGGCGCCGCACCTCGGGGAAGGGGAAACCACCGTAGGCGGCTCCATTTCCCTTATCCATAAAGCCCCTACCCTGCCGGGCCATACCATCACCGTCACCGCCACAGTGACGGACATAAAGGGAAAGAAAATTTCCTTCCATATTACCGCCGCCGATGAAAACGGGGATATCGGGGAAGCTGACCACGAACGCTTCCTGGTGGACAGCGCCAAATTTATGGAAAAGGCGGAAAAAAGGAATGGCCAAAATCGGTAAGTCCCTTTCCATCCGCATCGCCTCTCCCCATGACGCTGCCGCCCTTCTTCGTATTTATGGCCCCTACGTGGAAAAGACGGCCATCACCTTTGAATACGAAGTGCCCTCTGTGGAAGAATTCCAGAGCCGTATCGCCGGCACGCTGGAAAAATACCCCTACCTCATAGCAGAAGAGGAGGGCCGTATCCTGGGCTATGCCTACGCCGGCCCCTTCCATCCCAGAAAAGCCTATGAACACTCGGCGGAGCTCTCCATTTATCTCGCTCCCAGTGCCCGGCACCGGGGAATCGGAAAAAAGCTCTATGCCCGAATGAAAGAAATTCTCCAAAAACAGCAGGTCTATAACCTCTACGCCTGCATTGCTTTCACGGAAAAAGAGGACCCCTTTCTTCCAAAGGACAGCCCTCTTTTTCATGAGCATATGGGATTTAAGACAGCAGGCCGCTTCCATCACTGCGGATATAAATTCCACCGGTGGTACGACATGATCTGGATGGAAAAAATGATAGGGGAAAGGACGGATAATCCGAAGGATTTTGTATCATTCCGGGAGCTGTAATGCAGGGGCCCTATGGGTGCCCAGCGGGAAGCGGACAGCCGGAAGCCGGCAGCGGATAGCCTTCCCACTGTCCCACTGTCTCACTGTCTCACTAGTCCACCAGCCCACCAGCCCACTAGTACACTATTCCCTCTTCAGCACTCCTGTGCCGTCAAAGGCGGGGATGAACATTTTGTCGGAGCTGGCTTTCTGCTGGACGTAGCCGTCTTCGATGCCCAGTTCTTCCATATAGCTTTCGCATTCTTCGTATTCTTCGTCCGTAATGGGACGGTTGATTTCAGGGTAATCCGCCGCCCTGCCGCAAGGGACGTATTGGCGCATGAGGCTGAAGAGCACTTCACCGGGAGCGAAGGTTTCCGCCACGTATTCCAGTACCCTTTTCGTATTTTCCACCTGTCCCGGAAGGATGAGGTGGCGGATGAGCACGCCTTTTTGGAGAATGCCGCTGCTGTCCATTTCATAGGGTCCTGTCTGGCGGTACATCTGCTCAATGGCGGCGGTGGCTTTTTCGAAGTAGTCCGGCGCATCGCTGTAGCGGGCGGCAGCTCGGCCGTCAGCGTATTTCAGGTCCGGCAGCCAGCACTGCACCTTTTTCCTGAGGAAAGCTACGGTGTGCACGCTTTCGTAGCCGCCGCAGTTGTACACCACCGGCACAGGAAGAGGTTCACGAAGGCTCTGAAAGATGGCATGGGTATAGTGAGTCGGGGTGACCAGGTCGATGTTGTGGGCGCCCTGGGCGATAAGTTCGAAATAGATTTCCCGGAGCCGCTCCACCGACACTTCTATGCCCTTTCGCATTTCCGATATTTCATAGTTCTGGCAGTACACACAGGACAGGTTGCAGCCTGCAAAGAACACCGTGCCTGCCCCCCTGGTGCCTGCAATGCAGGGTTCCTCCCAGTGATGAAGGGCGGCTCTTGAAACGACAGGCAGCATGGCTGACCGGCAGTATCCCACATTTCCTTTGTCCTTCACCGATATTTTTCTTTCTATTTTACATGCCCTGGGGCATAGATTGCATATACTCATAGGATTCTCCTTTTATCTTCATTGCTTTTATTGTAACACAGGGGGAAAGACGTGTTCTTTTCTCATAAAAGAATGACATATCCGCATTCCATGAATAGATAAAATTCATTGATTCAAGCTGTTAAAAATCATATAATAAAAGCGTAAAAAACGTTCTATGGCGCTTTTTCCAGGCGCCGGAATACTTTGCAAAGCGAAAGGAGCTTATTCATGGAAAACAATGCAGGTCTCATGGAGCGAATTTTCCATCTTTCGGAAAGTCACACCACCGTAAAGACCGAAATCATGGCAGGGATTACCACTTTTATGACTATGGCCTATATTCTTGCCGTCAACCCCAGTATCATGAGCACCACCGGCATGGACAAGGGAGCCGTTCTCACCGCCACTGCCCTGGCCGGTTTCGTAGGTACCATGTTCATGGCCATTTTTGCCAATTACCCCTTTGCCCTGGCACCGGGCATGGGGCTTAATGCTTTCTTTGCCTTCACTGTGGTGAAGCAGATGGGCTATTCCTGGGAAATGGCACTGGCCGCAGTATTTGTGGAAGGTATCATTTTCATCATTCTCTCCCTGACCAATGTTCGTGAGGCCATCTTTAACGCCATCCCCATTAATCTGAAGAAGGCAGTATCCGCCGGCATCGGCCTTTTCATCGCCTTCATCGGCCTGGGCAGCGCCCAGATCATCGTGGCCAATCCTGCCACCAAGATTTCCCTCTTCTCCTTCAAGCAGGCCATGGCCGCCGGAACCTTCCATACCACCGGCATTACAGTAGTCATTGCCATTATCGGCGTCCTTTTCACCGCCATCCTTATGGTGAAGAAGGTAAGAGGCAATATTCTCTGGGGCATCCTTTTCACCTGGCTCCTGGGGGTTCTCTGTGAAATCTCCGGCCTCTACGTACCGGATCCTTCCGTAGGCGCTTTCAGCACACTGCCTAATTTCTCCGGCGGCCTTGCTTCCTTTGAACCAAAGAGCATCGCCCCCATTTTCATGCAGCTGGACTTCTCCCAGATCGGCACTTTCAATTTCGTAGTAGTGCTTCTTGCTTTCCTCTTCGTTGATATTTTCGATACCATCGGCACCCTTATCGGCGTGTCCTCCAAGGCCAACATGCTGGATGAAAACAACAAGCTGCCCCACATCAAGGGCGCCCTTATGGCTGATGCCGTAGCTACCTCCGTAGGCGCCGTGCTTGGCGTTTCCACCACCACCACCTATGTGGAAAGTGCCTCCGGCGTTTCCGAAGGCGGCCGCACCGGCCTCACCGCCGTCACCGTGGCAGTGCTCTTCCTCCTTTCCATGTTCCTTTCTCCTATTTTCATGGCCATTCCTGCCTTTGCCACAGCACCGGCACTGATTATCGTAGGGTTCCTCATGTTCACCGCCGTCACGGGCATTGACTTCAATGATCCCACCGAAGCCATCCCCTGCTACTTCACCATCATTGCCATGCCCTTTGCCTACAGCATTGCGGAAGGTATCTCCTTCGGCACCATCACCTACACCCTGATTAACCTCCTCACCGGACACAGGAGCAAGGTAAGCGTCCTCATGATGGCACTGACCGTGATTTTCATTCTGAAATATATTTTCCTTTGATTGCATCATCCCAGGCCTGCGCCGGAAGGCGCAGGTTTTTTTATTGAAAGGAGCATTCTCTATGGCTTACTTTCTTATGTTCTTTGCCATTGCCATGGAGCTTACCGGCACGACTTTCCTGAAAATGTCCCATGGCTTTACTGTCCTTCTGCCAACCCTGGGCTGCCTTACGGCCTACGGTCTCTGCTTTTTCTCCTTTTCCCGGGCTCTCACGTCCCTGAATCTGGCTCTGGCCTACGCCACCTGGAGCGGCGTAGGTATCCTGGCCACCACTTTGATTTCCTGGTTTTTCTTCGGCGAGAAGCTGACAGCCACCGGAATATTGGCCATATTCCTCATTATTGCAGGCTGCATCCTTCTCAATCTTTTCGGTACAAAGGGGTAAGGCCTATGAAATATAAATTCCTGCTTCTTACCCTCTGTCTGACCTTTGCTTCCGGTCCCGCCCTCCATGCAGCAGCACCGGATGTTACCGCTGACGCCGCGGTCATTATGGATACCTCCAGCGGCCGGTTTCTCTATGAGAAGAACGGTACCAAAAAGGAATATCCCGCCAGCATGACAAAAATGATGACCTGCCTTCTTGCCATAGAAAGGGGGGATCCCTACAAAACGGTGACTGTCAGCAGAAACGCGGCGGACGTGGAATCCACCGCCTTAAACGGCGGAGAATGGCTTTCCCTGGGAGATTTGGAAAACCAGATGATGATGATTTCCGATAACGGCGCCGCCACCGCCATTGCGGAAAATGTGGCAGGAAATCTTCCTGCCTTTGCGGACATGATGAATGAAAAGGCAAAGGAAATCGACATGAAGGGCACCCATTTCGTCAATGCCAACGGCATGCCTGATGAAAATCACTATTCCACCGCCGAGGACATGGCCCGTCTGGCCCGGTATGCCATGGAAAATAAAACCTTCCGCCGCATCGTTTCTACCAAAAGAAAACAGATCCGCTATATCCGTCCTGCAGAAATTTTCACCTGCCAAAACAGCAACGAGCTCCTCTACACCTATCCCGGTGCCACAGGCATCAAGACCGGCTATACCCGCGCCGCCGGCGGCTGCCTGGCTGCCTCTGCCGTCAGGGATAACCATGAGCTCATTGTCATCGTCATGCATTCCCGGGATATGGACAGCCGGTTTGCGGAAGCGGCAAAACTTCTGGACTATGGTTTTGAAATAGTAAAGGAAGAAGGGGCGCAAAGGAATAATCGAAGCTCTATCCGACAATCAGACGATAGACGATAGACATCAGACTTCAGACTTCAGACGGAATTCTGTCATTTTGAGCGAAGAACAGCAGCGGGCAGCCTGCCGTCATCTTAAGGAAGCGCTGATTAAATCGTTATCGGATTTCATTCTTGTATTTTTATTCAATGCAAGGAATAAGTCGACGCGAATAGCGAGCTATTTAAGAAGACTTACGCCGAAGCATTGGATAAAAATTCATATGAAATTCGATTCTGCGAATTAATCAGTGCTTCCTTATAATTTCAGAAGAGTGCATAAGTAATGAAAAAGTCCGAGAAAAATGATTCACATTTCTTCTCGGACTTTTTCCATCAGAGGCATGCTATATTTTTTCAGCCAAATCATCAGCAGCTCCGCTTACCTTCTATCATTCCAAAAGCACCATGCCGTACACCGATACTTCCTTCACCGGCCCGGTGAGCACATGGGTATCGAAGCCGTTGTCACGGGCCAGGGCGAATACGTCGATACCGCAGGCTTCCAGGGAGGGGCGGGCGGATTCGGGGTGGATGCAGTGTTTCAGGTTGCACACTTTGCAGAGGCCGCAGCGGCCTGCCTTCAGGGCGAAGGCTTTGTAGTAGTTCTTCATCATGGCCGCCTTTTCCACCTTCAAAAGAATATCCAGAAGACCATTGGTGAGGCGGATATCAAATTCCTGCCAGTCTCTGCACTCCTCCAGCTTGATGGGCATGGTGTGCTTCACCAGGATGCCCAGGGTGTATTCATTGAGAAATTCATTCATCTGTGACAAATTCGGCGTATAAGGCGGACAGCAGAGGCATTTCCCGTACTGGGGACAGCCGAACTGGCATTTCATCCTTGGCCACACACCCCGCTTCACCTTTGTCACGT
The DNA here is from genome assembly GCF_937959425.1 of uncultured Dialister sp. Lineage (GTDB taxonomy): Bacteria > Bacillota > Negativicutes > Veillonellales > Dialisteraceae > Dialister. Next base: position 4,234 of record NZ_CALGPS010000224.1, on the reverse strand, counting down.
CCACCATCTTCACATCCGCCGCACCGGCCTTCCTGGCTTCCTTCATGAGCTCTATCATATCTTCTCTTTTCATGATGACCTCCCCTTTCCTATTCTTTCCATCTTTATCATTATTGTATCACTGTCCCCATGAAAAGGGAGCAGGGAAGAAACAGCCGTCCTTTCTTCCCTGCTCCTTTTATAGCCTTTACACTTTCACCGCTTTATATTTTCCCTCTTCCACCTTCAGCAGCACCAGATCCACTTCCGGGTCCCCGGAGTTATTGAAGGTCATGGGGCCGGCGGCGCTTTCAAAGTTTTTGATGCTGGCCAGGGCGTCCCGCACCTTTTTGGAGTCCGTGGTGGTGCCTGCGTTTTCCATGGCCTTTGCTGCCAGTTTGGCGGACACATAGGCGCAGGCGGCAAAGTTGTCGGGGTCATGGTTATATTTGGCCCGGAAGTCCTTCACGAATTTCCTGGTTGCTTCGGAGTCCCTGTCCGGAGACCACATGGAGGAGACGTACACATTGTCTGCGGCGGGGCCTGCGATTTTCACAAGTTCCGGCGACATGAAACCGTTATCTCCCAGCACCGGCTGGTTCATGCCCATATCCCTCATTTTCTTCAGGATGAGTCCCCCTTCCTGGTAGTAGCCTGCCACCACCACGGCATCAGGATTTACGTTGTGGATTTTCGTAAGCTGGGCGGAGAAGTCCGTATCCTTGTCGGCGAAAGTTTCCGTAGCCACGATTTCCACGCCCTCATCTTCCAGTGCTTTCTTGAAGGTCTTATAGGCAGACACCTGGTGCTCGTTATTATTGGAGTAGAGCACCGCCACCCTCTTGTAGCCCAGGAGCTTATGGGTTTTCTCTACGGTCTGGGGGATATTCTTCGATTCCGGCACACAGTTCCGGAACATGTAGTCACCCATATCCATGAGCCCTTCCGCCGTGGTGGCCACGCCCAGAAGGGGAATCTTCGCCTGCTGGAAGAGAGGACCCACGGCTTTGTATTCACCGGAAATGAGGGGTCCCACCACAATCACCTTTTTGGCGGCGATAAGTTTCTGGGCGGCGGATACGGCCTGCTGTACATTGCCCTTGGTATCCACCATTTCCACATCCATGTGGATTTTCCCTTCCTTATTGATTTCCTCCACCGCCATGTCAAAGCCTTCCTTTTCCGCCAGGCCGTAGGAAGCTACGCCGCCGGAAACGCCGTTGATGAAGCCTACTTTCGCCGTCTTCCCGCTTCCCGCACCTTCACTCTTTCCGCCGCAGCCGGAAAGTCCTGCACATGCAGCTGTCATCATGAGGCCAAGGCCTGCCAGTTTAAGTCCTTTTTTCCAATCCATCATTTTTCCTCCTTTTGATGAAATAGCACATGTGCAATCTTCACTCTATCCGGAATTGATACAAAAAGCGCCTCTGCCTGACATATCAGACAGAGGCGCTTCGCGCGGTACCACTCCGGTTTATCTCTCAGCCGCCATGTATAAGAAGAGGGTATCAAAAAGCCCCTGTCCACCACGGGACAGGGGCGAATTCGCGGTACCACCCTGCATTATACTCTGAAGGCCTGTCCTGTAACGGGGACTTACGTCCTGATTTACGGAAAATTCTTTCAACCAGGAAGCTCACGAGTGATAGTCCGCAGATTTTCCGCACCGGCTTTCACCATACGCCGGCTCTCTGAAGCTTCCCGTCTGTTTCCTTCTCGTTCACAGCATGTACTTGTTTGAATATGGATATGATGATACCTAATCTTCTTCCATCCGTCAACAGAAAAATATAAAATTGCGCATTCGGCATACACAGCACCTTCCATGACTTTTAGTAAATATTCATTTTGCTTCACAAAGTACCTTGCATTGCAAAGTACTTTGTGATATATTGTTATCAACAAGGAAATTGACTGCCGGTTCAAGTGCCGGCCCCGATTTCATCAGAAGAACCTCTGATTCCTTAAGAAAGGAAGCACCATGAATATCCAGCTGAAGAAAGGCGTCATGGAAATCGTGGTTCTATCCATGCTCAGGCGGAAAGACTATTATGGCTATGAACTGGTAACGGAGATTTCAAAATACATTGAAATGTCGGAGGGAACCATTTACCCTCTTCTGAACCGGTTCAAGAAGGACGGCCTGGTAGATACCTACCTGGCTGAATCCCACAATGGCCCTCCCCGAAAATACTACCGCATTACCGACGCCGGGCGGGAGGAATTCAAAGAATCCCTCAGAGAATGGACAGAATTCACAAAAGCAGTAAAGAAGATACTCACCGAAGGAGGCGATATCCATGAATGAAACAGAATTTTTAGATCTTCTCCGCTACTATTTCCGCAATGGAAAGCCGGAAGAAGTGAAGGAAATATTATCTGATTATGAGTCCCATTTCGAGGAAGGAAAGAAGCGGGGCCTTACGGAAGAGCAGATTGCCAAAGAGCTGGGAAGCCCCAGAGATATTTATGATTCCTACCAGTCGGAAGGGGTGGTGGATGAAAGGACAAAGACCGGCCAGCTGAAAGACAATGCCCTGAAAATAGCAAAAGACGCCCAGGATAGGGCTGCTAAAACCTGGACGGAAGTGAGTCCCAAACTTCCGGGAGCGGCGGAAACCACCGCCCGTATGACCGCCCGGCTCTTAAATGCCGCGGGCATCATCATGGCTATCGTTGTACTGGCTGCTGCCGGACTGGTCATCGGCCTCTTCTCCACCAGTCTTACCCCCTTCCACGGCATGGCTCCCCTGCCTCGGTTCAGCTTCCTCACCCTGGCCTCCATCGGAAGCTTCGGTCTCTTTACCGCTCTTTCCATTTACCTCATTGCCCGGGAAGGAAGCCAGGCCATTGAAAACAGCTTCAAAGCCTCCTCTGCCAAAGGCGGTGACAGCCAATGAAAAGAATTATCGTCTCCGTGGCCCTGGCCATTATCTCCCTCATGATCGGCACCTTCTCCTTTGTCATCAATGACCTTCCCGCCTACCACCGCTGGATGGCGGACAACGGCCCCAAAATGATGGAAAATTTCAAAGGATGGTCCAAGGACAGGAAGGATTTCAAAAACGGACCTGCCAATGACAGAATGCAGGAAGACATGAGAAATCACCACGACAGAAATACCATGGGCCCGGGAAGGAACCTGCCTGATAACCGGCAGGCGCCTGATACCGATAAGTAAGCCGTCCATCATGGTCGGAAAGCACTGATTCATAGAGTCTGCTTATAAAAATAAATGTAGGCAGCGAATGAATCGGCCCTTTCCTGGAGAATACCAGCTCCGCCATTGATTTTATATATATCCCCAGAATATAATGAGGGAGTTTCAGGTAAGCTCCCTCGAAGACAGAATTTCCAGAATTTTGAAAGGAAGGTTCCATTATGAAAAAATTAAATGCTCTCATCATCGCATCCATCACCGGTCTGGCTCTGGCCGGCGGATTCTTCTTTGCAGAAAGCGCTTCCGCCACTGATTACGGCCCCCACCAGGGATACCAGCAGGAAAACGGCCAGCAGCTTCACAAGGAAAAGAAGCATGTGGAAAAGAACAGAAAGCAGAAAGTTCATAAGGACAAGAAGCACCATCAGGAAATGAAGGAAGAAAAGGCTCAGGGCCCCCAGCGGAAACTGAAGCCCTGGGAAGAAAAATATTATGAACAGCATCCGGAAGCAAGAGAACAGGATGCAAAGAAAGGAAATCCTGAAAAGAAGAACGTAGAGGATGACGACGGCGTCACCTGGCACCGCCTGTAATCCCCATCTCCCGCAGCAAAGGAGGACATACCTATGAGAAACCTGAAAAAAACAATCACCGCCGCAGTCCTTTTGATTTCCTTCTCCGCAGCAGGCGCCGCACTGGGAAATGGCGCATCCGCCGCTTCTCTGGAAGCAAAGGACCCTGCCGGCCCCGTATCAAACACAGGCCGTGACTACCGTATCGCATTAATCAATGCAGAAAATTCCGACGGGTCCATCATCCACAAACCCATGCAGGAAGAAGGACAGGCAGAAAAAATGCCTGCCCGGGGCTCCGGTGAAATGAGAAACCGCCCCCGGGACGGCAGCGGCCATCACTATAACGGCCGTCATGAGCGCCGTTTCGAAAAAGACGACAAAGACGGCGGACGCCGCTACGAAGGCCGTCATGAACACCGCTTTGACAAAGACGACAAAGACGGCGGACACCGCTACGAAGGCCGCCATGAACACCGCTTTGACAAAGACGACAAAGACGGCGGACACCGCTACGAAGGCC
>NZ_CALGPS010000223.1 GCF_937959425.1 uncultured Dialister sp. | reverse complement strand
CGCAGCCGGATAGGGGGTGGCCACCGGAGGTGGCCAATTCAGCAGAATGTTTAGCGCGATTTATGCGGCAGGAGTCTCATTCCGTAACGCTGACTTCATAATCATTGCCGCGCAGCGGCAATCCACAACCCTCGGGCCAGGGAGCCCGTCAAACCTAAGAACCCTCTGAACCCTCTGAACCCTCACGCCAAAGGCGTGTCCACAGGCCCGCCCCCTTTGGTGCTGACGCACCACCTTCCCCCCACACAAGTGGGGGGACAATAAATGGGGTGGGGAACCCTCTGAACCCCTTATATAGATATGTTATAATAAGAAATGACTTTATGCGAAATTCCGATTTCCTGTAGAAATCCTGCTGATTTCTGCTTTTGGCAGAAGGAGGAACTATGAAGAAGAAACTGGTTATTATTGATGGCAGCAGTCTTTTGTACCGCGCCTTTTTTGCCCTGCCGCCGACCATGACGTCTCCGGAGGGAGTACCTACCAATGCGGTGTATGGTTTCCTCCGCATGCTTTTGGGGCTGTACCGGGACCTGGATCCGGAGTACATGGCAGTCACCTTTGATAAGGACCGCCATACCTTCCGCACGGAAATGTTTCAGGACTACAAAGCCACCAGAAAGCCGGCGCCGCCGGAGCTGATTCCCCAGTTTGACCTGATTCTGGATGTGCTCTCCGTACTGGGGGTGGCGGTGTACAGCATTCCCGGCTACGAGGGGGATGACATTCTGGGCACCCTTTCCGCCCGGTATGAGAAGGAGCTTCCGGTGGATATCGTTACCGGCGACAGGGATGCGCTGCAGCTTTCCAGCAGCCGCACCACGGTGCTCCTTACCCAGAAGGGCATTACCAATATGGCTGTCATGACACCGGAGACCATTTTTGAAAAATACCATATTACCCCTTCCCAGGTCATTGATATGAAGGCCCTTATGGGGGATACGGCGGACAATATTCCCGGAGTCCCCGGCATTGGTGAGAAGACGGCTCTGGGCCTTCTGACGGAGTATAAGGACCTGGACAATCTCTATGCCCATGTAGATGAAATCAAGGGTGCCAGGGGAAAGAAGCTCACTGCCCATAAGGACATGGCCTATCTTTCCTACAAACTGGCCACCATCAAGCGGGATGTGCCTCTGGATACGAAACTGGAAGATATGAAGCAGCCGGTCCATTTTGCGGAAATGAAGGAGCTTTTCGGAAAACTGGGCATCAACCTGCTGAAGCAGTTTGCGGAGCTCCCCCGTTTCCGGGAGCTGTCCCAGGTGAAGAAGGAGGAAAGTGAAGAAATTCTTCCACCTGTGGAAATCTGGGATTCGTCCGTTTCCTTCAAGGGAAAGGTGGTGGGCCTCTGGGCCCATCTCACCGGCAGGGCGCCCTTCCTGAAAGCGGAAGGCCTGGTGGCTGCTGCTGACGGCCATGCATGGCTTCTGGAAAAGGAAAGCTATGAAAAGGCGTCGAAAGCGCTGGAGGAAGCAGAGGCTGTGGTGACAGAGGACAGCAAAGCTGTCATTGAGTCCGATTTCCCCTGCGGAAACATGCCCTTCTTTGATGTCACCCTGGCGGCCTATCTTTTGGATCCCACCCGCGTGACCTATCCCCTGTCCTACCTGGCCGGACTTTTCGGGAAACCGGTCATTTACCCCGACGATTTGGATGATATGAAGGAAAAGGGCTGCTGCATCAGCCTCTTCCTCTCCTCTCTTTATGAGGAGGCGGTGAAGAAACTGGAAGAAAACGGTGTGCTTTCCCTTTTCCGCAAGGTAGAACAGCCCCTGGTGCCGGTGCTGGCAGCCATGGAAAAGGCGGGCATTGCCACGGACCAGGAAAAATGGCGATTGGTGAAGGGAGAAATGGAAAAGGAAGAGCGTCTTCTGGTGAAGGATATTTACACCGAAGCAGGAGAAGCCTTCAATATCAATTCCCCAAAGCAGCTGGGCCATATTCTCTTTGAAAAAATGGGTATGCCTGCAGGAAAAAAGACGAAAACCGGCTATTCCACCGCCGCCGATGTGCTGGAAGAACTGGCCCTGTCCTATCCCATGGTGAAGAACATCCTCCGTTACCGCAGTCTTTCCAAGCTGGTTTCCACCTATCTGGAAGCCCTGCCCCAGCTGATTAACCCGGATACGGGGCGGATTCATACGTCCTTTAACCAGACTGTAACCGCCACAGGACGCCTTTCCAGCTCCGACCCGAACCTGCAGAACATTCCGGTGCGTACGGAAGAAGGAAAGAAAATCCGCTCCCTCTTCGTACCGGGAGAAGGGTACGACTGCTTCATTTCCTCCGACTACTCCCAGGTAGAACTCCGGGTACTGGCCCATATGTCCGGCGATGAAAGCCTCATCAAAGCCTTTGTTAATAAGGAAGACATCCACCGGAGAACGGCGGCGGAAGTACTGGGCATTCCCTTTGAAGACGTAACGCCGGAACAGCGCTCCCATGCCAAGGCAGTCAACTTCGGCATTATCTACGGCATCAGCGACTTCGGTCTGGCCAAGCAGCTGGGCATTCCCCGGAAACAGGCGGCTGACTACATCGAAGCCTATTTCAAGCGCTATCCCAGTATCCACGATTTCATGCATTCCATGGTGGAAAAGGCAAAGGAAACGGGCCGCGCCGTCACCCTCTTCGGACGGTACAGGGAACTGCCGGACATCAACAGCAAAAACTTCAACCGCCGCTCCTTTGCCGAACGCACCGCCATGAACACCCCCATCCAGGGCACGGCGGCGGACATCATGAAAATGGCCATGATTGAAGTCTATAAAAAGATGAAACAGGGCGGCTATAAGAGCCGCGTCCTCCTCCAGGTCCACGACGAACTGGTGGCGGAAGTGGTGAATGAAGAAAAAGAAGAAATTGCCAATCTTCTGAAAAACACTATGGAATCGGTGGTAAGCCTTAAAGTACCCCTGGTGGCTGATGTAAACGAAGGAAAAAACTGGGCGGAAACGAAGTAGGGGGGGACTAGTGTACTGGTGTACTAGTGGGCTAGTGTTCTAGTGTTCTAGTTTACCAGTTTACTAGCCCACTAGCTCACTAGCTCACTAGCCCACTAGAGAACATTTTATAAAAAAGGAAGTACCATGTATCGTATCGGATTAACCGGAGGCGTAGGCAGCGGCAAAAGCACTGTGTCCTCCTATATGCATGAACTTGGCATCCCTGTCATTGATGGCGACAAGCTGGCCCGGGAAGCGGTGATTCCCGGCAGCCGGGCCATGGCGGAGATGAGGAAGGCCTTCGGGCCCCATATATTTCTTCCTGACGGAAGCCTTGACCGGCTGAAGATGGGGGAAATCGTTTTTAATGATGAAGAAAAAAGGCAGAAGCTGAACAGCATTATCCATCCCTTTATCTGGTACCGTACCAGGGAAGAGCTGATCCGGGCCCAGGACGAAGGCTTTCCGGTGGTGGTGCTGGATATGCCGCTTCTTCTGGAAATCAGCTGGCAGCTTCGTGTGGAAGAGGTTTGGCTGGTGGAGGTGCCTCTGGAAGTACAGATTGCCCGGGTGATTTCCCGGGACGGCTTTACCAGGGAGCAGGTGATGGAGCGCATCGGCAAGCAGATGCCCACCATGAATAAGATGAATTATGCGGACGTGATTATCGACAACAGCCGCTCGGTGGAAGATACCAGGCGGCAGGTGAGGGAAGCGCTGAAGCATGTACCGGGATTTCAATTTCCCAAAGGAATGGAAGCATGAGAATCGCATTGAAACGCAGAAAAAAAGAGGTACAGCGGCACCAGGGAAACACCGGCGCTATGGTGTTTACTCTTTTTGCTGCGCTTCTCTGCGTACTGACCCTCCTCCTTACGGACCATGTCCGCTTTTTAAAACCTACGGAGGAAGTGTCCCATATCATCGTCCAGTGCGCGGAGGAAGAGCAGATTTCCCCAAGCCTTCTGGAAGCGGTGATACTGACGGAAAGCAAATTCAATGAAAAGGCGGTGTCCCATGTAGGAGCGGTGGGCATGATGCAGCTCATGCCGGAAACAGCTCACTGGATCTCCGAGCAGAGCGGGCTGCCGTCGGACAATCTGGCCAGTCCGGAGCAGAATATTCCTCTGGGGGCCTGGTACCTGAATTACCTTCTGGGGCAGTACCATAATAACGAGGTCTTTGCCCTGGCTGCCTACAACGCAGGCCGCGGCAATGTGGACGAGTGGATTGAAAAGAACCACTGGCCGGAAGGCTTTTCCGACATGGACAAGATTCCTTTCCCTGAAACCAGGGAATTTGTGAAATCCGTAGTTTCCGCCAGAGACAGGCTGGAAGCGGAAAAGAAGGGAAAATAAATGGGAAAAGAAGATAAGCTGGAACAGGAACGGGCGGAAAGACGGCAGAAGTTCCTGGACTGGGATATAGAAAAAGAGCTGCCCACGGATATTGAAGGGTACAAACTGAAACGGCTGGACAAACAGGAAGGGCGCATTTATTTTGCCTTCTGCTGGGAAAACGAAGAAAACGGCTGGCAGGTACGTGCCCTTTTTGACGAGGAAACCATGGACTACATGGTGAAAACGGACATCCGCATGATGACCCTGACGGAAATCGAACTCATTACCGGTGATTTCGAAGAATTCAAAAGAAATATGAAACTTCTGACGCCGAAATATATAGCCAAAGAATTCATCCACCGGGAGAACGTGTCCGTACTGGTACGGGGAAAAGGATTCATGGTGTGGGACTACACACCCTTCTTCCCGCCGGTTCTGGGCCACTACCGGCGGATTATCGAGCCCCACCGCCCCCTTCTGGGCCTCAACGGCTCCTACATCATTGCCTCCTATGAATGCAGGGAAAAAGAGACGGGCATCCTCTTTTTCTACAACGTTTACAGAGATGAATACTATGGAGAACTGAGAGCCAAGGGGATTCCCGGTATTATTCACCAGTACGATGCCAAAACCATTCCGGACCTGGAAGAAACCATCCGGACCCATCTGGAAAAAGACCTGAAAGACCTTTATGAAAATCCGGAAATTCCGGACTGATTTATATTCCAGGAAAGCGGTGTCTGACCTGGCGGGGAAAAGGGGAGTTGCCATGAAAAGCACGGAAGAAATAGTGATGGAGTATGTACGGCAGCTGGAGGAAATGGAAGAGAAGCTGTCCAGGCTGATGGATGAAAACAGCATGCTGAAGGGAAGGCTGGAAGAGGCAAGGAAGGCAGGTACGCCGGTGGATTCGGAACTTCTGGCCTCAGGAAAGGAAAAAGACCTCTATCCCGGCGAAAGACATGAAATCCTTATGGACGTGCTGAAATCTGCCCGGAAGGATATCAAAAAAGGCACCCGCCGGGCGGATGTCATAGACGACCTTATCGCTGCCAATCCCGTAAGCGGCGAACCGAAAAGGCGGGCTGAAGCGGTGAAAGCAGTCCTCAAGGGCTACCGCGGACTGGACGATAATATCAAGAGAAAACTGGCTGCCCTGGGCATCGAAGCCAATGAAAAGCACCGGAAGCACTACCTTCTCAAATACTACGGCGACCCCAGGTACTTCGTCACCATGACCGCAACCGGCAGCGATGCCGGACGGGGCGGCATGAACCTGGCCAGCGACATGATTCGGAATTTTTTCTGAGGTGAAATCATGAAAATTCTTATCTTCGGCATGGGCGGCATAGGAAGCTTCGTCGGCGGCGCCCTGGCCAGGGCAGGAGCGGACGTTTATTTCTATGTTCGCGGAAAGAAACTGGAAGCCATCCAAAAGAAAGGCCTTCACGTAACATCCGAAATTTTAGGTGATTTCACCGTCCGTCCCCAAGGCATGGGGCAGGACGGGAAAGCCTTTGGAAAAATGGACGTGATTATCCTTGCATGCAAAGGAAACGGCCTGGCACAAGCCTGCCGGGACATGGCTCCCATGATAGATAAAGAAACGGTGGTGCTGCCCCTTTTAAACGGCGTCCTGGTTTCGGACCTCATGGCACCCCTTCTTCCGCCCTGCCATATAGCAGACGGCACCATCCGCGTATTCAGCCACATGGAAGAGCCGGGCCACGTGGTGCAGACCGCAGGCAGCGGGAAAATCGTCATGGGCATGAAAGACGGCAGAAATCCGCCGGCCCTCTGCGAACTGGAGGGCATTCTTAGAAATGCAGGCATCCCCGCCGAAGTGACCGATAACATCTGCCTGGACAGCTGGGAAAAATATGCCCTCATGGGCACCAACAGCGCCCTCTTCTGCCGCTGTGACGGACCCGCCGGCAAAGTGAGGAAACTGGAAAACTACAGAGAACTGGCAGGGGAAGCGGTGGGCGAAGTGATTGCCGTGGCCAAAGCCTACGGCGTCATCTTCCCCGAAAACTATAAAAAAGACTACCTGGCCCTCTTTGACTCCCTCCCCGAAGACACCATCACCTCCCTCTACCGGGACCTGAAGGACGGGAAAAAAGCGGAAGATACGGAAACAGAAATGATTCTGGGAAGAATGGTAAAAATGGGAAAGGAAAAGGGAGTGGAAACACCCTGCTTTAAAGAAGCCTGGGAAAGGGCACGGGGGCTAAGAGGATAGAGGATAGAAGATAGAATGCAGATGGGCCTCATATCGTCATTTCGACGAAAGGGGAGTGGAGAAATCTCCCCGCAGAATGCGGCTATCGGCTGTCGGCTGTCGGCTGTCGGCTTTGGTGGGCGCCCTTTTGGAAATATGGGGGCGCCAGTATGATAAAACCTTCACAACCGCCCTGACGGGCGATGGAAAAGCAGCACCCCCTTTGGTGGCTGGCGCCACCACCTTTCCCCCTGTTCAGGGCAATGCTATTGCGTTAAGGCATCGACCGAAAAAAAGTTGTCATTTTGA
>NZ_CALGPS010000222.1 GCF_937959425.1 uncultured Dialister sp. | reverse complement strand
AAGGGGTGCATTTCCACGCGCCGCAGGCGCGGTTGCATGGTTTTCCCACGCCCGCCAGGGCGGTTGTAAAGGTTTTATCATACTGGCGCCCTTCATTACTTAAAGGGCGCCTACCAAGGCCCCCGATCCTCGATCCCGATCTTCGATCCCAGCCGCTCCGCGGCTGCACGCCCACCAGCTACCAGCCACTAAATTATCCCGATCCCGGTCCCGATCCCCATTCAACTCTGTCCATCTGATTTCTATCTTCTACCATCTATCTTCTTTTTTCCCATTACAAAACCGCAGTGCGTAGGGATGCACTGCGGTTCTGCATTAGGGAAAAACTATGATGGATAGGGACACGCAGCGTCAGGGGTGCTGCTCGTCCTGTCCTATCCACTGGTTTTTCCCGTTTACTGTCAGGGATAGGCTATGCGCTTTTTTAATCATTAAGCGAAAGGAACCCATTTGCCGTCTTTGGCTTCCATGATGGAGAGGTCCATCTTCGGATCACGGTGGTCATCGAACTGGAATTTGCCGGTTGCGCCTTCAAAGTCTTTGATCTTTGCCAGGGTGTCGCGGAATTTCTTTCTGTCGGTAGTGGTGCCGGACTGTTCAGCAGCCTGGTGCATGAGGTACATGGCATCGTAAGCCTGGGCAGCGAACTGATCCGGTTCATGGCCGTACTTGGCAACGAAGGCTTTGCGGAATGCCTGGGCTTTTTCGGACTTGCTTTCAGCGTTCCAGGGGGTTGCTACCAGGGTGCCGTTGGCAGCTTCGCCGGCCTGCTGGATGTATGCCGGGCTGTTGAAGCCGTTGTTTGCCAGGATTGGCTGGGTCATACCCATTTCACGGGCTTTCTTCACAATGAGGGCGCCTTCCTGATAGAGGCCTGCTACGGCGATGACATCGGGGTTGGCAGCCTGAATCTTGGTGAGCTGTGCGGAGAAGTCGGTGTCCTTATCAGCGAAGGTTTCGGTGGCAACGATGTCCAGACCCATTTCTTTCAGCAGTTCCTGGTAAATCTTGTTTTCACCCACCATCTGGTCATTGTTGTTGGAATAAAGGATAGCTACTTTCTTGAATCCCAGTTTTTCCTGTGCTTTCTTTACGGTGATCGGAATAGCCATCTTACCGGGGATAGCGTTTCTGAAGATGTAGTCACCGATATCGGTGATTCCGGGAGCGGTGGTGCCGGTACCGAAGGCTACCACTTTGGACTGCTGGGCAATGGGGCCGGCAGCAAACATTTCACCGGAGGTCATGGGGCCTTCGATAGCCAGGACCTTGTCCTGTTCAATGCATTTCTTCACTGCATTGATGGCTTCCGCCTTCACCAGTTTGGTGTCGTAGGTCTTGAGGTCGATCTTCATCTTGGTGTTCGGATTCTTGTTGATTTCTTCAACAGCCAGATCCACGCCGTCTTTCATAGCCTGGCCATAAGCTGCGCCGGGGCCGGTGTAGGCGGTAACGAAACCGAATTTAACTGTCTGCTGGCCTTTAGCGTCGCCACCGGAGGACTTCTGTCCACCGCCGCATCCTGCAAATGCTCCTGCCAGTACTGCTGCAGCCGCTGCTGCTGCCATTCCTTTTAACCATTTCTTCTGCATAGTTTATCCCTCTTTCAATAAATAATGAAATCCAAATCGAACGAAACAGGCAAATAAAAACCTCCGCCGGTGTTTCCACCAGCGGAGGCGCTTTATGCGCGGTACCACTCCCACTTATCACTTACGGACTCCAAGTTAACCGGCACCTATAAGAAAAGCCCCTACCTTCGTCAGAAGATAGGGGCGACATATCGCGGTACCACCCTACATTATACTTGTAGTCCTATTCGTAACGTGAATGAACGCCTGCACCTACTCATTTCGGTGTAAGAGCTCTCGAGGGATAGTATGAATGCTGCCATCTACCGGTTCGCACCTTACACCGGCTCTCTGAAGATTAAACAACAAACCTTTTGTCTCGTTCATAGCTTGTTTCAGTTCGTTTGGTTGTCTGAAGATGTGTATATAATACCCCCGGGATTTCACTCTGTCAAGTACTTTTTTGAAAAGAAATTTTTGGGAAATAGTATTCATCGGGTTCAAAGGGTTCAGAGGGGAAGGTTCTTAAGTTTGACCGGCCCGCTGGGCCGGAGGGTTCTTAGGTTTGACGGCGCCTATGGCGCCGAGGGTTGTGGTGGCGGCTGACGCTGCAGTATAAAAGGGGCGCGGCTTCGCCGCAGGTTGTGTAGAAGGGTTGTGTTTCAAGGGGCAGTCAAAAGGTTCTTAAGTTTGACCGGTCCTTTGGACAGGAGGGTTCTTAGGTTTGACGGCGGCTCCTCCGCCGAGGGGTGTGGATTGCCCTTTGGGTAATGAATTTTATAGGCCGCCTTCGGCGGCGGAACGACCGCATGGAGTTTCATTTCGACTTGCTGCCTGACGGCTAACCCCTTCCGGCTCGCTGCGCTCGCCACCCACCCCTTAAACAGGGGTGGGCAGGGACGTTACGTTCTTTACTTTTGTGTCAACAGTACTGCATGAGGTAGTGCTAAATCCCCAAAGGGGCCTAAATGACTCTTCCGTACAATGCCGCCTTTCGGCGGCGCCTTTGCACAGCAAAGGCCTATCCTCAGCCCTATCGGGCAGCTCCATTCCGGTCGGGCAAACAAAAGGAAGGCCCTTTTATGGGCAGGCTAAGGGCCAACATTGCCCGACTTGGCAATCCTATGCAGGATTGCCACCTGTGGAAGGAGCCTGCGTTACGTTCTTTCTCTCCTGCTGCTTAAGTCACGCTAAGCCTGGCGGTTATCACGATCCCGATCCCGGTCTCGGCCGCCCCGCCCCTCCCGGCCGAAAGGCCGTGTCCCTTACCACTTCATTTCCATGCCCATAAACCAGGAACGGCCGTGGATGTAGAGTGTATCTATTTCCCTGTCCAGCAGGTTATAGAGGCCGAAGGCGGCAGTGAGGCTTTTGCCCCAATGTTTTTGGAGGGAAAGGTTCAGTTCGTTCCAGGTGTAGTTTCTATCATCGAAGTAGAAGTCCTTTTTAAGTGTGGACCAGACCATGCCGGAGAAGCCGTAGGTGTCTTTACTGTCGTAGGAAAGGGACAGCATGGCGGTGTGGCGGCTGCGATTGGAGAGGCGGGTGTCTTCGGAGCTGTCCCTGCCGTCCAGGTAGGTGTAGGTACCCCGCACTGTCCAGCGGGGAGAAAGGGCATGGGAGATTTCTGCTTCCAGTCCCTTCAGGTCCGCTTTCTTCCTGTTTACATACCTGTATTTCATGGCATCGCCTGCCATTTTTTCATAATCGATGAGGTTCTTCACCTTCTGGTCGAACCATGAAATCTGCCACGATGTTTTTCCTGCCTGCCAGGAAAGGCCGGTGTCAAAGCTTTTGGAGGTTTCTGCTTTGAGGTCCGGATTTCCGTCCACCGTGACTCCCATGTGGTCCAGGTGGATATACCTTTCGCTGATGGTGGGCGCCCGGAAGCCCTTGCCGTAATTGGTTTTCCATGTCATGTGGTCATTCAGCCTGCACGAAAGGCCTGCCGCCGGTACGCCGATGAAGCCATAGCTGCTGTCCCGCTCAAACCGGAGGGATGGGCGGAAGGTGAGGCGGGAGTTTATGTCCCAGATATCGGACATATAGAAGGCACCGCTTGTCTGGTCATGGCCTTCTTCGCCCTTGCTTCCGCTGCCGGAGTAGTTTTCATGGGAAAGCCTGGTGCCGGTGTAGGTGCTCCGCTCCCATTCGCCGCCGAAGGTAAGGCTGTGGTCTTTGAAGGTCATGGTGTCCCTTCCGCTGAATCCCCAGATTTCATAGAAAGCGCGGTCGTAGTCCCAGGGTTTGAAGAGATTATTCAGCATCCGGGCCATGTCCCCTTTGAAATCGGGCCGTCCGTTCCAGGTTTCGCTGTATTTCCTGAGGCGGCTGTAGTAGGCCTGGCCGCTGTATTCATTTCTTTCTGTCTTTCCTTCGTAGGTAAGGGAGGTGTCCCACTGGGTCCTTTCGGTGCGGCTTTTTTCATCTTTCTGGAGCACCACGTCCCTGCCGGGGAAGTTCATGGAGGCATCGGAAAAGCACATGTCCGTGTCCTCATCAAAATAGTCCGCCTTGAAGCGAAGTGTATTTTTCGCGCTGTTTTGGAAATCATAGAGGCTGTCCAGTCCTGCGTAGCGGCGGATGCCGTAGGAGGGCACGTCAAAACCGTCATAGTGAATGTTTCGGGAATAGCTGTCCCGCCGGAAGGAAAGGGGCCTTACTTTTGTTATCCTTCCGCTGATGGCCAGATGGAAGGGGCCCTCCCCCTTAGGGTCTTCATGGAAATACAGGGTATTTTCCCCTTCTCCCAGACGGAATCCACCGCTGCTTTCTCCACTGCCCGGTTTCTTCGTTTTAATGTTAATGACGCCGCCCATGGCGGATGAGCCGTAGGAAACGCCATCGGCGCCGCGGATAATATTGATTTCCTCCACCTGGGACAGGTCAAAGCGCTGCAGAAGGGTCATGTTTTTGGAGGACGCCGTGTCCTCATCGGCCAGACGGTGGCCGTCCACAAGGACCAGGGTCTGGCTGCTGTTCATGCCACGCAGCATGAGCTGGTTGCTGCCCATGACGGACTGACTGTCCTGGCTTCCGGAGGAAAGGTCCACGCCCAGTGCCATGGACAGGGCTTCCACCACATTGGAGGCGCCCATGCGCTTCATATCCTTTTCTGTAATGGTTTCCCGGGGTGAAAGGGTGCTTTCCTTCTGCCCTTCCGCAGTCACCACCACGCCGGGGAGTGTATATACCTCAGCCCCTGCGGTAAGGGGAAGAAATGATACCAGAGCGGTAAGCCATACTTTTTTCATCAGTTGTCCTCAGTTTCCAAAGAGAATAAGTCCTGCACGATAGACCGCAAAGGATACGATCCATGCCACCACGCACTGAAATATAACCATTGCTGCCGCCCAGCGGCTGCCGTTTTCTCTTCTTACGGAAGCAATGGTGGCGATGCAGGGGGTATACAGGAGGCAGAAAATAAGAAATGAAAAGGCGGAGAGAGTGGTAAGGGCTGTTTCCAAAGCACCCACACTGCCGTAGAGGACGGACAGGGTGGCCACTACGCTTTCCTTGGCCATGAAGCCGCAGATGAGGGCAGTGGACATTTTCCAGTCGCCGAATCCCAGAGGTGCAAAGAGGGGGGCAATCCAGCCGCCCAGCAGGGCAAGGATGCTGTCTCTGCTGTCTTCCACCATGTTCAGTGTCAGGTCAAAGCTCTGGAGGAACCATACAATAATGGTGCCTACGAAAATAACGGTGAAGGCCCGCTGAAGGAAATCCTTTCCCTTGTCCCACATGAGGCGTCCCACGTTTTTGGCGCCGGGCATGCGGTAGTTGGGCAGTTCCATCACAAAAGGCACAGCCTCTCCTTTGAAGAAAGTATTCTTGGAAAGAAGGGCCACCAGTACTGCCATGCATACGCCGGTCAGGTACAGGGCCGTCATCACCAGGCCGCCGGTATGGGGAAAGAAGGCAGCGGTGAAGAAGGCATAAATAGGCACCTTGGCGGAGCAGCTCATGAAGGGAATCAGCATAATGGTCATGCGCCGGTCCCGAAGGGAAGGCAGTGTACGGGTCGACATGACCGCCGGCACGGAGCAGCCGAAGCCGATAAGCAGGGGGACAATGCTTCGTCCCGACAGGCCGATTTTACGGAGCATCTTATCCATGACAAAGGCCACCCGGGCCATGTATCCCCCGTCTTCCAGAATGGACAGGAAGAAGAAAAGTACCATAATAATGGGGATGAAACTCAGTACGCTCCCTACGCCGGTGAAGATACCGTCCACCAGAAGGGACTTCACCGCCCCATTCACCCCTGCCGCCGTAAGGGCTGCATCCACCTCCGCCGTCAGGGCATCTATGCCGCCGGCCAGCAGATCCTGGAAAAAGGCGCCGATGACATTGAAGGTAAGGTAGAACACAAGAGCCATGATGAGGATGAAAATAGGAATGGCCGTATATTTCCCTGTAAGGATGCGGTCCATCTTCCTGCTTCTGGCATGCTCCCGGCTTTCCCTCGGTTTTACCACCGTTTTATCGCAGAGCCGTCGGATAAAGAGGAAACGCATATCCGCCATGGCAGCTGCATGGTCCAGTCCCCTTTCCTCCTCCATCTGCTTGATAATATGACCCAGCATTTCCTTTTCATTTTCTTCCAGATGAAGGGACTCTTCCACCAGATGGTCTCCCTCCACCAGCTTGGCAGCCGCAAAGCGCACCGGTATGCCGGCAGCTTCTGCGTGGTCCTGGATAAGGTGCATAATGCCGTGAAGGGCCCGGTGTACGGCGCCCTTATGGTCCTCGGGACTGCAGAAATCCCGAATGCCCGGCTTTTCCCTGTACCTTGCCACATGGACCGCATGGCGCACCAGCTCCTGCACCCCCTGGTTCTTGGCGGCGGAAATAGGAATCACCGGAATCTGCAGGATTTCCTCCATTTCATTAATGAGAATAGAGCCGCCGTTCTTCTCCACCTCGTCCATCATATTCAAAGCCAGCACCATGGGTACATCCAGTTCCATGAGCTGCATAGTAAGGTACAGGTTCCGCTCCAGGTTCGTGGCGTCCACAATATTGATAATAGCGCTGGGCTTTTCTTCCAGAATAAACTTCCGGGAAACGATTTCCTCGCTGGTATAGGGAGACAGGGAATAAATGCCCGGCAGATCCACCACTTCGCAGTCCGGATGGCCCTTGATGAAACCGCTCTTCCGGTCCACCGTGACACCGGGGAAATTGCCCACATGCTGGTTGGAACCGGTGAGCTGGTTGAAAAGGGTGGTCTTCCCGCAGTTCTGGTTCCCTGCCAGCGCAAACACCAGCTTCCCCTCCACCGGCTTCGCATCATGGTAAGGCGAAAGCTCGTGCATCCGTCCCGGCTCCCCCAGGCCCGGATGGCTCACCACCGGCGGGAGCTGTACCTTCTTCTCATCCAGCCTTCTTTCCCGCACATGGTCGATGGAAATCTTCTTCGCATCCTCCACCCGGAGGGTCAGCTCATACCCCTCAACCATAAGCTCCATGGGATCCCCCAGCGGTGCAAACTTGATAAACGTCACCTCCGCCCCGGGAATAAGTCCCATATCTAGGAAATGCTGGCGAAGAGGACCTTCGCCGCCAACTTTCACCACATCTGCCGACTTCCCCTGAGGCAGTTCATCTAATGTCATTCCTATCTCTCCCTTGTAATAATCATCTTTCTGTTATGATATGGTACCACGATTGGGGAAGAGGTTCAAAGGGGTGCGCCCTTTTGGGCGCACCCCTTTGAATGGTTGACGGTCCTTAGGGCCGAGGGTTCTTAAGGTTCTTAGGTTTGACGGCGCCTATGGCGCCGAGGGTTGTGGATAGCCGCTTCGCGGCTATGATTATGAAGTCAGCGTTACGGGAATGCCTTCCTACTACATAAATCACGCTGACCATTCTGCTGAATTGGCCGCCTCCGGTGGCCACCCCCTATCCCGCTTCGCGGGACTCCCCCCTATTCAGGGGGGAGAATAGGCCTCTCTATACTTTCCTGTAGAGTCATGTGGCACATTGGTAAGCACCCATAGTGCCCCCTGAACAGCAATGCTATTGCGTTAAGAAGAATTCAGAAAGTACATGTCATTACGATGTGT
>NZ_CALGPS010000221.1 GCF_937959425.1 uncultured Dialister sp. | reverse complement strand
GAAACTATTTGCGCATGGTTTCCTATTCAGCATGACGCAATGGCTTTTCATAGCGACAGGAAACTGTTTGCGAATAGTTTCCTACCCGGAAAGACACAATGGCTTTTCATAGCGACAGGAAACTATTTGCGCATGGTTTCCTATTCAGCATGACGCAATGGCTTTTCATAGCGGCAGGAAACTGTTTGCGAAAAGTTTCCTATTCGGCGTGACACCATGGCAGTTCACAGCGGCAGGAACCTATTCGCGAATGGTTTCTTATCCGATGTGACACAAAGGCGGTTCAGCACAATAGGAAACTATTCGCTAAAAGTTTTTTATTCGGTATGACACAATGGCTGCTCATCTCAATAGGAAACTTTATGCGCAAAGTTTCCTATTCGGCATGACACAAAGGCTGCTCATCTCAATAGGAAACTTTATGTGCATAGTTTCCTGTCAGGCGTGACGCAATGGCTTTTCATAGAGACAGGAAACGATTCTCACCCTGCAGATTTCCCCCATTTCCTGTATAATAAGGAGCGATAGCATTGAAAAATGAGAACAAGGAGATACCATGAAATTACTGCGTTTGACACTGCAGGGGTTCAAGTCCTTTGCAGATAAGACCACCATAGAATTTGCGGATGGCATGACTGTCATCGTCGGGCCCAACGGCTGCGGGAAGAGCAATATTTCCGATGCGGTGCGCTGGGTGCTGGGGGAGCAGAATGTGAGGAACCTTCGGGGACAGAAGGCGGAGGATATTATTTTTTCCGGCTCTGAGTCCAGACAGGCGAAGAACGGGGCGGAAGTGCAGCTGGTGCTGGATAATTCGGCCCATGAGCTTCCCCTGGATACTACGGAAGTATCCATTTCCAGAAGGCTTCTTCGCAACGGGGACAGTGATTTCAAAATCAATAAGCGCACCTGCCGGCTGAAGGATATTCAGGAGCTTCTGGCCAATACGGGCCTTGGAAAAGGGTCTCTTGCCATCATCGGACAGAACCGGGTGGACCAGGTGCTTACGGCCCGGCCCGATGAGCGGCGGCTCATTTTTGAGGATGTGGCAGGCATCAGTCTGTACCGCATGAGGAAGAATGAGGGGCTCCGCAAGCTGGAGAAGACGGCGGAAAATATGGACAGGGTGCAGGACATGGTGGCCCTTCTGGATGAACAGCTCGTTCCTTTGAAGGAAGGGGCGGAAAAGGCAAAGATTTACAAGGAGCTCATGAAGAAGAAGGCAGCGGTGAACGCATCCATGTCGGTGCTGAAGCTGACTTCCATCGGCCGTATGCTGTCCCGTTACGAGACGGAGTATAGAAATCTGGAAGAGGAAGATGTGAAATGGGAAACCGCCCTTTCTTCCTTTGCAGCGGAGAGGGAAAAGCTGGAAAAGCAGGCCCTTGATTTCCAGGAGGGACTGAGAAATCTGGGACAGAAAACAGCAGAGGCCCAGAAGGAAATGGAAGATCTCCGCGGCGATTTCCGGGTGAAGGAAGAAGCACTCCACCATGCGGAGGAGAAGAAGGGAGAACTGGCTGCGGAAGAAGAGGATCAGCAGGAAGCGGAACAGGAACTGGCTGAGGAAATCCGAAGCGGCGAAGAAGAGTACCGGGGCTTTGTGGAAGATTTCCGCCAGTGGGACGAAAAACGGAAAGCAGCGGAAGGAGAAAAGGCGGAACTGGAGAAGGCTCTTTCCCTTTCTGAATCTGCCTATGCGGAAAAGCTGGCAGTCAACCGGCAGAAAATCGCGGAGAAAGAGAGGCTGGAGCAGGAGCTGTCCCATGAAAGGGAAAACAGGGAGCGCCTGCAGAAGGAAAGGGAGGAAGCCCTTTCTTCCCTGCAGGAGAAGAAAGCTCTTCTGGAAAAGATGACGGAAGAATCGCAGGTCATGAAGAAGAAGGAAGAAAAGTCCAAAGCCCGGCTTTCGGAACTGGAAGAGCAGGGAAAGAAGGACAGCCTTCTTTTGAAGCAGAAGGAAGACCGTCGTTTCTCCATGATGAATGAAAAAGGGAAACGGGAGTCCGCCCTTTCCGCCATCCGTTCCAGAAAGAGTTATTTGGAACGGGCGGAAAAGGAGTACTCCGACTTTTCCATGGCAGTGAAAAATATCATGGCCCACCGGGAACAGTTTGGAAATTCCATTCATGGACTTTTGGGGGAACTGATTGAAGTGCCAAAGGCCTACACCGCAGCGGCGGAAGTGGCTCTGGGAAGCCGGATTTCCTGTATCGTTACCGATACGACGGAAGCGGCAGGCCGTATTATCCACTGGCTGAAGGAAAGGCGCCTTGGCAGGGCCACCTTCTTCCCTCTGGAATCCATGCGTTCCTTCGGCTACGGCGGTCAGGAACAGGAGGCGGCCCGGGAGAAGGGCATCTGCGGCATTGCTTCTGAACTTTTCAGCTGCCAGCCGCAGTACCGGGAGCTTCTGAACTCCCTTCTGGGGAAGACCCTCATTGCAGAAACCCTGGATGATGCGCGGCAGGTGGCAAAGAAGTACCGCTACCGGCTCCGCATTGTGACCCTGGACGGCCAGGTGGTGAATGCCGGCGGCTCCATGACCGGCGGTTCCATGAGAAAGAAGGAAAATACCTTCTTTGGCAGGAAACAGGAAATCAGCACCCTTTCCCAGGAGGAAAAGGAAAAATCCGAGGAGCTCAGGAAATATGTGAAGGAACTGACAGCGGAAGGGGAAGCCTGTGATACCCTGGCCCGCCGGGTGATGGAAGAAAGGGAATCCTGGCAGGCATTGAAGGTGGAACTGGCATCCCTCACCGCCCAGCGGGAAGGTTTGGAGAACACCATAAAGGATCACAGCCTGGCGGCAGAGAAAGCGGAAGAAGAGGCAGGGCGGCGCCTTGCGGAAATGGAAGAAGAGGATGGAAAGCTCAAGGATATTTCCGAAAGGATCAAAGCCCTTGCAGACATTCCGGAAGCAGGGGAGGATGAGGAAAGCAGCAGGCTGAAAAAAGCACTGGAAGAAAAGAACCAGGAAATTCTTACCATTCATGTGTCCCTTACAAAGGCTCAGGAGTCCCTCACCTTCGGCAGGCGGATGAAGGAGGATCGGGAAAAGGCACTGGCAGAGCAGAAGGCGGACAGGGAAAAGCTGGAAAAGGATAAGGAAGAAAATGGAAAACTCCTACTGTCCCTGGCGTCGGAAATGGAAAAACTGAAAACCGATTTCCGGAAAGCAGAAGCCCTCTGGCAGTCCCACCGGCAGAACCAGTCCCGCATGCAGGATGATTCGGACAGCTTTGCCATGGAGCAGAAGAAGCTGGAAGAGTCCTGGCGCAAGACCCAGGAGCAGTCTGCCAAAGTGAAAAGGGACATGGCGGAACGGCAGGGGCGCATAGACAATTTCAAAGCCCAGGAAGCGGAAGAAATCAATCGTCTCCAGGAAAGCCACATGACCCTTCGGGAAGCGGAGGCCCTGCGGCTCCCCGGTTCCATGCAGGATATGAAAAAGGAAGAGGAAAGGCTGGCAGGAAAACTGACGGAACTTGGAGCTGTCAATCCCAATGGGGAAGAGGACTATGCCAAACAGCTGGAAAAGAGGAAGTTCTATGAGGTGCAGATCGAGGATCTGACCAAAGCCAGAAACGGGCTGGAAACGGTAATTCGGGACATTGATAAGACCATGACGGAGCAGTTCGGCCAAGCCTTTGAGAAAATCAATAAGGAATTCGGCCGCATTATGCAGCTCATGTTCCAGGGAGGAAAGGCAAGGCTGGAACTCACCGACGAGGCCCATCCCCTGGACGGCGGCGTGGAAATGTACCTCCAGCTGCCGGGGAAAAAGCGTCAGCCTCTGACCCTCATGTCCGGCGGCGAAAGGGCTCTTACTGTCATCGCCCTTCTCATTTCCTTCATGGCCTACCGTCCGGCGCCTTTCTGCTTTGTGGATGAAATCGATGCGGCCCTGGATGACGCCAATGTGGAAAGGTACAGCCGCATGATTGCGGACTACAAAAAGAAGACCCAGTTCATCGTCATTTCCCACAGAAAGAAAACCATGGAATTTGCCGATACCCTCCAGGGAGTCACCATGGCGGAAAAGGGCGTTTCTTCCCTCATTACCGTAAAAATGAAGGACTATGTGGAGTAGGGATAAGCAGGCTTGACAATAAATTTTCAAAAAATCTCTTGACAACTCTTTCAAGCCGTGTTAAAGTACTCACAACGAAACGATGAAGAAAAGAGTAGGCAGCCTGATGACGGCCAAGCGAGTCCGGAGAGTGAAAGCGGATACGGATAGGGTGCTGAAGTGCATTTCTGAGTTTGGCAGGTTGAAATGACAGTAGGCCTTCCCGGGAACTCCCGATACAGAGTCAGGGTTTGTTAGAACCTCTTAAGGTATACCTGGCGACAGGCATATGAAATTGGGTGGAAACACGAAGCGCAGCTCTCGTCCCTTATGGGACGGGAGCTTTTTGATTTCTATGAAGAAAGGATGAAAAGGAATGGGCAGACTGATTGCAAAGAAACTGAATGAACTGGAATGGGGTCTGGCAGGATGCCTCCTGTTCCTGGGCATCTCTTCTCCTGCATTCCATCAGTTTTATAAAAGGTAAGGTTACAGGCTGACAGGGATCGGAAAGACTTCGCCTTGGGAAAGGCAGAACGGGAACAGGTGCCCGATTCGCAGAAGTTTCATGACTCTGAGCAGAAGAATAGGAACGGGACTTTGAAAGAGCCCGTATCCGCCATGCGCCGGGGCGGAAAGCCCCGGCGGCATATTTCTAATGATACATTGATACCAAAAGGCAGGGAAGAAAAGAGTACCTTTCTAAAAACGGCCAAGCGAGTCCGGACAGTGAAAGCGGATACGGATAGGAAAGGGAAGTGCATTTCGGAGCCGGTGGCTGAAGGTCAGTAGGTCACATCGGGGACGCCCGTTACAGCGGAGGGCACTGACTGGTGCCTGCAGAAACCGGCCGTCGTATGGCTGGTGAAATTGGGTGGAAACGTAAGACCTCGTCCCTTTGGATGGGGTCTTTTTTATATACAGGAGGTTCAAGCCATGAATGGAAACCGCCGATGTTTAAGAACAGCTCATCTTACATACTTGAAAAAAACCGGAAACAAGAAACTTTCATAAAAAAGGAGTTACCACATGACAGAGAGCAGAAGAGATTTAATCGCAAAGGTTTTTAATAATGAAAAAGCAGACCGGGTGCCGGTGGGATTTTGGCACCACTTCCTGGGAGATGAAATCGGTTCAGACGCCTTCGCCCATCCGGAGCTGACGGACAAGGTGCTGGCAGGGCAGGCCGATTTCTACAAAGCCTTCCAGCCGGACCTCATTAAGATTATGACGGATGGTTATTTCAGCTATCCCATCGATGAACTGAAAAAGCCCCTTTCCTCTCCACTGGATTTGAAGGATATCAAACCGCTGGGCAGGGATTCGGACTGGTTCCGTTTCCAAATCGGCTATGCAAAGAAGCTGGTTTCCCTTTATGGAAAGGAAGTGCCCCTGTTCTACAATCTCTTCGCTGTGCCAAGAACCATTGAATTCATGCAGGCTGCCATTGGCCATCCGGTGGACATCGCTTCCTGGCTTCAGGAATATCCGGAAGAAACGGCCCATGTATTCGACGTGATTTCCAAAGACTACAAAGACCTGGCAAAGGCTCTCATCGAAGAAGGCGGCGTGGACGGGATTTACCTTTCCGTCAACAATATCAGCTATGACAAGCTTACCGAAGAGATTTATGAAAAACTGGTGGCGCCCTATGAAATCCGGATTCTGGAGGCGGCCAATGAAGCCGGCGGCAGCAATATCCTTCACATCTGCGGATACCACGGTTTCCACAATCACCTGGAATGGTACAAGGATTATCCCTTCCAGGCAGTGAACTGGGCGGTGAAAGTGGAAGGGGTTCCCCTGAAGGAAGGAAAGGAGCTCTTCCATGGAAAAGCGGTTATCGGCGGCTTCGGACAGACGGAAAAGGATGTGATTTACCGGGGCAGCCGGGAGGAAATCGAAAAAGAAACGAAAGCGATTCTGGATGAAGTGGGCACCACCGGTGTCATTCTGGGAGCTGACTGCACCATACCGCGGGATACCGATGTGAAACATCTGGCATGGGTTCGTGAAGCAGCAGATAAGTATACAAAATAAGGGAGAGGAACATGATGAAACTGAAAACTTTAATCAAGGCAGCATTAATTGCAGGAACTTTGGGAATCGCACTGACCGCAGCAGGCTGCGGCGGAAACAAGGGGGATACGGCCAAAGCCGGCGCATCCGGAAACGGTGGGAAGAAAATCGTTAAGGTAGCCCACACGCCCCATTATTTCCCCTATGACTTCGTAGATGATGACAACAAATCCGACGGCATGGAAGTGGCGGTGATGAAGGAAGTGGCTAAAAAGCTTCCGCAGTATGAGTTCCAGTTCGTACCGACCTCCGATGACGACCTTCTTATCGGCGTAGAATCAGGCAAGTACGACATCGGTACCAAAGGCGCCTGGAAGACACCGGCCAGAGAGAAGAAATATATTTTCACGAAAAATTACATCGCTGCCAGTGTCATCGGTGTGACCATCCGCAAAGAGGATGCAGATACCATTAAGAATCTGGATGACTTTGCTAAAGCTGGAAAGAAACTGGTACCCATTGCACCACAGAATGCCCAGTACCAGGTGATTGAAGATTACAACGCCGCCCATCCGGACCATCCGGTGAAGCTGGAAGCCTCCGAAAACTTCCAGGTAGCCGATGCCTACACCTGGGTGCTGGAAGGCAGATATGACGGCTACTTTGCCATCGAGCTGGCCTATAAGAAAAACGTGGAAGCTCCCGATGCGCCCTATAAGGATTTCAAGGATAAACTCAGCTATTTCCGCTACAAAGCTATCCCCACCTATCCGGTCATCAATAAAAATGATAAAGAACTGGCAGCGGACGTGGACAAAGCACTGGGCGAACTGAAACAGGAAGGCAAGCTGGCGGAACTGGAAAACAAGTACTTCGGCGAAGAAGTGAGCAAGCTGGTGGATGCGAAGTAAAGGGCGTCCTTATGATACAACCCTGCAGCCGCTTTCCCACTAGTCTACTAGCTCACTAGTACACTATTTCACTATTTCACTATTTCACCAATCAAACAGGAGGTGTTATCAATGCAGACCAGACCATTCAGTCCGGAAATGATTTTTACATCCATACCGGCTCTTCTTCCTTACCTGGCGGTAACGCTGGTGGTGGGGGTGACGAGCATTCTTACGGGATCCCTGCTGGGGATGCTTCTTGCCTGGGCCAAATTGTCAGGACACAGGGTGATCCGCATGGCGGCGGATGGGTATACCTACATCATCCGATGCACACCTTCTATTGTCCTTCTCTTCATTGTTTTCTACGGCCTGCCCAAGTTCATGGAATCGGAATTCGGCATAGATATGGACAATCTGTCCCGGGCGGTCTTCGTGATTATTACCTTTACCCTTCTTTTCGGAGCCTATGTGTCGGAAGTGTTCCGTTCCGCCTATGAGGCGGTGGACCGGGGTCAGTATGAGGCAGCAGTTACCATCGGCCTTTCGCCGCTGCAGGCCTTCTTCCGGGTCATGCTTCCCCAGGCGGCGGTGATCGCCCTTCCCAATTTCGGGAATTCCGTCATCAATCTGCTGAAGGAAAGTGCCCTGGCCTATACCATCGGCCTCATTGACCTGCTGGGACGGACCAATCTGATTATTGCCAAGAATTACGGCGCCTACGGTATTGAACTTTATGTGGCATGCCTCCTCATTTACTGGGGCCTCAGCATCATTATCGAGCAGGCCTTTCTCCGCATGGAGTCCTACCTGGGCCGCGGCCGTCTGAGGGCGTAAGGAGGAAATCATGGAACTGGACCTATCTTTTATGCAGCATGCGCTGCCCTTTCTTCTGAAAGCCCTGCCGGTGACCCTTTTCATTACGGCTCTGGTGCTTCTTCTGTCCCTGGCTCCCGCTTTTTTCATGGCGGAGAAGCGGATTGGCGCCAAAGGAATTGGGGAAAGGCTCATTACCCTTTACGTTTCTTTCATCCGCGGCACACCGCTGGTGCTGCAGATTCTCCTCATGTATACCCTTCTCCCCAGTCTTTTGAACTGGGCAGTGAGGGCCATGGGAAGTTCCTTTGATGTATTTCACGGTGTTAATCCTCTCTGGTATGCCATTATCGTGTTTACCCTGAATACCACCGCCCTTCTGTCGGAGGTGTTCCGGTCCGCCATTTTAAGCGTATCGGAAGGACAGATGGAAGCAGGTCTTACCATCGGTTTG
The DNA here is from genome assembly GCF_937959425.1 of uncultured Dialister sp. GTDB lineage: Bacteria > Bacillota > Negativicutes > Veillonellales > Dialisteraceae > Dialister. The sequence continues at coordinate 4,688 of NZ_CALGPS010000221.1, read as the reverse complement.
TCCCGTTTCCAGACCTATTTGCAGGTCATCATTCCCCAGGCACTCACCTCGGCCCTTCCCAACATATGCAACCTTACGGTGAACCTCATCAAGGGTACGTCCCTTGCCTTCTTCATGGGGATTAAGGACATTATGGCAGCTGCCAAAATCCAGGCTTCCTTTGGCTATAACTATATAGAGGCTTACCTGGAAGTATTTATTCTGTATGTTATCGTCTGCACCGTGGTGCAGGTTCTCTACAAAATTTTTGAAAAACGCACCGGTCTCTATCGCACCGCAGGGCAGGAGGGATAAAAATGCTTGAAATATCTCATGTAAGAAAACATTTCGGAAAACAGGAAGTACTGAAAGATGTAACCCTGAAGGTAAACAAGGGGGATGTGATCGTTATTTTGGGCCCCTCCGGCTCCGGCAAAACGACTTTTCTTAGAAGCCTGACCTTCCTGGAAAAGGCGGATGAAGGAGAAATGGTATTCGGTGATAAGAAACTGGATCTTCACCGGGCCAAACAGAAGGAAATCAGCTGGGTGAGAAAGCACACGGCCTTTGTATTTCAAAACTACAATCTTTTCGCCAACAAGACGGCCCTTCAGAATGTGATGCTTGGCCTCACCGTAGGACGGGGCGTGCCGAAGGCGGAGGCGGAAGCCATTGCCAGAAGAGCGCTTATGGAAGTGGGGCTGGCGGACCGGGCGGACTACTATCCGTCCCAGCTTTCCGGCGGCCAGCAGCAGCGGGTAGGCATTGCCCGGGCCATGGCTGTAAAGCCGGATGTGATTTTCTTTGACGAACCTACCTCCGCCCTGGATCCGGAGCTGGTAGGCGGCGTTCTTTCCGTTATGAAAAAACTGGCGGCGGACGGAGTGACCATGGTGGTGGTGACCCATGAAATGAAATTTGCCAGAGAAGCGGCCACCCGGGTGGTGTTCATGGACGGCGGCGTTATTGTGGAAGAAGGAAGTCCGGAAGAAATCTTCACCCATCCCAAAGAAGCCAGAACCCGCCGGTTCCTGCACCGCATTCTGGACAGGGAACCGGGGATTGAGGAAGAAGCACCGGCGCCCATCCCGGCAGGCAGCTCTCTTTCCGGCGTTCTGCCCAATATGGCATAAAGGAGGACACATGAAACGATTTCAAAATAAAGTGAGCCTTATTACCGGAGGCAATCGGGGCATAGGAAGGGCCATTGCCCTCCGCCTGGCTTCCGAAGGAAGCAGTATCATCCTTTTTGGAAGAAATGAAAGGGATAATCAATCAGTGGAAAAGGAAATCACCGAAGCCTATGGCGTTCCTGTGAAAAGCTATGAAGTGGATATTTCATCAAAAGAATCGGTGGAAGAGGGTGTCAAGGCAGCCATTTCCCATTTCCGCCTTATTCACGTTCTTATCAATAACGCCGGCATCTGCCGCCTTTCCACGCCCTTTGCGGAAGTGAAGGATGATGAATGGGCCCAAACCCTGTCAGTCAATCTCTACGGTGTGATTTATGCCACAAGACTGGTAATTCCCTATCTGGAAAAGGAAGGCGGGACAATCATCAACATCGCATCCCTGGCCGGTGAAGTAGGCGGCATCGCCACCTCCGCCGACTATGTGGCCAGCAAGGCGGCGCTGCAGGGAATCACAAAATCCCTGGCAAGAGAGCTGGGGCCGAAACATATCAATGTAAATGCCATCGCACCGGGATTTGTCCGTACGCAGATGACCGAAAAGATGAGTATCAACCTGGACGCCATTCCCTTGAGACAGGTGGCGGAGCCGGAAGATATTGCCGCAGCTGCTGCCTTCCTCGCTTCCGACGATGCGCGCCTCATTACAGGTACCACGCTGGACGTGAATGGTGGGCTCTATATGAATTGAATCTACTGTAACGAAAACAGGAACTTAGGAGTTCCTGTTTTACGTTGAAAGGAAATCGGTATGAAACTATTTGGAAAACCGCTCATTATAGAAGAGCAGGGAAGCTTTGCCGCAGGCGGCAGGGTGATTCATGAAAAAGGAACCTACAGTGAAGACCATGCCCTGTCTCCGGAGGGGCAGGAAAAGCATGTGGACCATGGCTATGTGTTTTACCAGGTGCCGGCGGAGGCCAGAAAGAATGCACTCCTCTTCCTTCACGGCGCCGGACAGAGCGGCGCCTGCTTTGAAACCACGCCGGATGGAAGGGAAGGTTTCCAGACGCTTTTTCTCCGTAAAGGTTACAAGGTATATCTCATGGACCAGCCCAGAAGAGGGAGAGCCGGAAGCGGCGGGGTAGAGGGAAAGATAGCGCCCGCAGCAGATGAAGCGCTGTGGTTTGACATTTTCCGCTTCGGCCATTATCCCCGTTACTTTGAAAACGTGCAGATTCCCCGGGGCGAAGAAGCGGAAAACCAGTTCTGGCGGAAAGTGACGCCCAATACCGGTGCCTTTGATCCGGCGCTCACTGCCGACGCCCTTTCGGAAACGGTGAACCGGGCAGGAAATACGATCCTCATTACCCACTCCCAGGGCGGCTCCCCGGGATGGCTGGCGGCCATGAAGAATGATAAAATCAAAGGGATTATTGCCCTGGAGCCGGGGGTGGGATTTGTATTTCCCAAAGGAGAAGTACCGCCGCCCCTGTCATCATCCAGTCCTTTCGGCGCCCTGAAGGGTGTGGAAGTTTCTGCGGAGGACTTTGAGAAGCTCACCTCTATTCCCATCCTTATGATTTTTGGTGACCATATTCCCGAAAAGCCAAGTCCCCATGGCGGCGAAGACAACTGGCGGGTCCGTCTCAAGGAAGCCCGCCTCATGGCAGACGCCATCAACCGCCGCGGCGGAGATGCAAAAGTCCTACACCTGCCGGAAATCGGAATCTACGGCAATACCCATTTCCTTTTTGAAGACAAAAACAATGAGGACATAGCGGATATTATGGACCGGTGGATACAGGAAAAGGGACTGGGAGGGTAGAAGATAGACGATAGAAGATAGATGATAGAATGTCGGCTGTCCAATGCCTTCTAAGGAAGCGCTGATTAAATCGTTATCGGATTTCATTCTTGAATTTTTATTCAATGCAAGGAATAAGTCGACGCGAATAGCGAGCTATTTAAGGAGACTTATGACGAAGCATTGGATAAAAATTCATATGAAATTCGATTCTGCGAATTAATCAGTGCTTCCTTAACCGTCACCCCCTTGAGCGAAGCGAACACAACCCTTCTCCACAACCTGCGGCGCCAGCCGCGTCCCTTTTTAAACTGCGGCGGAGCCGCCACTACAACCCTCGGGCCAAAGGCCCGTCAAACTTAAGAACCCTCCGGCCGCAAGGCCGGTCAATCCTTAGAACCTTGTCAATACCCGCCCATGGCGGGACCTCTTGACAACAGCCTTTATCCATGATACTGTATTCATATCAATAGAAAACGATGAAGAAAAGAGTAGCCATACCGAAGACGGCCAAGCGAGTCCGGAGAGTGGGAGCGGATGCGGATAGGGTGGTGAAGTGCATTTCCGAGTTTGGCGGGCTGAACATGAGTAGGTCTTCCCGGGAGCTCCCGATACAGGGCAGGGGTTTGATGGAACTCTCAAAGGTATGTCCGGTGACGGATATATGAATTTAGGTGGAATCACGGGTCTCCCGTCCTGAAAAGGATGGGAGGCTTTTTGTTTTGTATGAAATTATCCTAAGGGGGAAATCGTTATGAAAAAATCTTTCAAAATCGCGTCAGTGGCATTGGCATCTCTTCTGGCAGCCGGTATTTTTGCAGGCTGCGGCGGTGACCAGAAAGCCGCTTCTTCCAAAGCGGCTGCAGCAGACGGTAAGACTTCCGTGAAGCTGGTTCTTTCCAGCACGGAGAGGCCTCTTTCCTGGGCTGATGAAAACGGCAAGCTTCAGGGCTATGAATACGATATCTGGCAGGAAGTAAACAAGAACCTGAAAGACTACCATCTGGACATCCAAGCCGTTCCGCCGGAAACCCAGGACGTAATGATGGAATCCGGCGATGCCAAAGTGGCCTCCGGCGGCTACTACCGCACACCCCGCCGTGAAAAAGACTACATCGTGCCGAAGACCCCCATCGGTGTTTCTTCCGTCATGGTTTATATGTCCAAGGAAAACGCCCAGAAATACCATAGCCTGGAAGATGTAATCAAGGGCGGCGGCAAGCTGGTGCCCAATACGCCTAACGGAGGCATTTACAAGGTACTCACTGACTGGAATGCAGCCCATGACAACATCATGAAGGAAGTTCCCATCCAGGATGGTCTGACTCCGGCAGAACGGATTACCTCTCTTAAGAACGGACAGTATGATGCCCTCGTTTATCCGAATAACCTGGGCGTAGAAGACATTGCCAAAGCCATGAATTTTGAAATCGTGGCTCTGGATAAGCCCATCAAGGTCAACGAGACCGTGGTTATCGTGAATAAGAATGAACAGAAACTGGCTGATGAAATCGAAGCAGCCCTGGAAAAACTGTCCAAGGATGGCACACTGCAGAAGATTTCCGAAAAATGGTATCACAGGAACCTCTTCGACCAGCTGAAGGATGCAGGAAAATAAAACTTTCCAATATATATGTAAAATAAAAGAGGCAGTGAAAAATGATTGGCATTTTTCACTGCCTCTTTTATATACATTAAATATTCACGGAAATTTGCCAAATGACGACAGCGCTGCCCGACTCCACCGTCATCTCGAGGGGGGCTGCATGCCG
>NZ_CALGPS010000220.1 GCF_937959425.1 uncultured Dialister sp. | reverse complement strand
GGAATGGGGAATGGGGAATGGGGGTGGAGGCCTTTGGCCGCTATCCGCTGTCAGCTGTCCGCTAGGCAGTATTTCCGAACGTGGGGAGACGTCAGACTGTCAGACGGAAGACATCAGACGTCAGACATACGGTATTCCCTAGGGTGCAGGGCACGTTGATACTCTACATTGGTATGGACACCGCCGAAAGGCGGTTATATACTTATTGCCGCGCAGCGGCAATCCACCACCCTCAGCCCCGCAGGGGCTGTCAAACCTAAGAACCCTCCGGCCGACAGGCCGGTCAAACTTAAGAACCTTCCCCCCTGAACCCGCTGAACCCGGGACGCGCAGCGTCCCCTTTATTTCAAACTCTTAATGACCCGGAGATCCTGGGGCGTCAGGAAGGGCTGGTAGGTCTTTCCCAGGTACAGGGACAGGGTATCCACCAGGCTTCTGATATGAGGCGCGTCTACGTGCATCATATCGGAGAGATCCCGAAGGCTGCCCATGCCGCAGGGAAGGTCTTCTGCCAGATAGCGGCCTTTGAGGTCAGCGGGACCCATGACGGTTTTGTAGGATTCGTTTTCTGTGAGGGCTTCGTACAGGTTTTCCTTCTTTTCACCCCAGGAGGCATTCAGTACGTCCAGAAGGGAAGAGAGGGAAAGGCCCAGGGCTTTTCCTATGGCAATCCGTTCTGCGTCGCAGGCTTCCATATAGGCAGCCACTCTCTTGGTGAGGGGCGCGCCGAAGAAATGGAAGGATTCCCCGTTTTCAATGCGGGTGACATTGAAGAGGCAGGCGGTGACGTGGATGATGGGATTGGTGGCGGAAAGGGAGGTGGAGGCGGGAGAGGCCACCCGGCTCACCTTGGGCGCCATGAGATGGAGCAGGGTGCTGAGTTCTCCTTCTTCTCCCAGGCAGGAATAGCCGATTTCTTCTTTGATGGCTTTGAAATCCAGTGTTTTATAATCCGCCGACAGACGGGCAATGAAGGGCATGTTGGCGGTTTCCGCAATGGTGATGGAAGGCACGTTCTGCATGCGGGACAGCAGGCGGCAGGCCTTGATGGCGCCCCAGCAGCCGTTCATGAAAAGCAGGCACTGCCCGTCACGAAGGAAGGGGGCGATTTCCTCCACCACCGCTTCGTGGTCTGTGGCGTGGGTGCACACCATGAGGATGTCTGCGCCGTCCACCGCCTTCTTCAGGTCATTGGTGAAGGGCACGTAGAGAGACGTATCGATTTTTCCCCGTACCGTGAGGGGCGACTGGTTCCAGCAGGCCGCCTTGATACGGTTTCGCACATACACCTGGCAGGGCACATTTTTCAGATTAAAATAAGCGGCTCCGGCCAGTGCGGTGCTTCCGGCGCCGATGATGGAAATTTTCATGGTTCCTCCTAGAGTTCCGGCAAATGATTCTCCGGATGGTCCCTTTTATTATACTATTTATAAGCATGACCTGCCTTGGAAATTTAGTGAAATATGATGGAAATAAAAAAACGCAGCGCTGGGCTGCGTTTCTTTATATCAATATTCCCTGCAGGTGGTCCATTTCATGCTGGATGATTTCTGCTGTCCATCCGTCGAACCGTTTTTTCTTTTTATGGAAATCCTCATCCTCATAGCGGACTTCGATCCAGTCATAGCGGCGGCAGGGGCGGCGGCCGGAGAGGGAGAGACAGCCCTCCTCTGCGTCGTAAGCGGACGGAGAGGTTTTCACCAGCACCGGGTTATACATAAGGATACTGCGGCTGCCGTCTTTGATGGCAATGATGGCCTTCGTGCTGCCAATCATGTTGGCCGCCAGGCCTACGCAGGTATCACTGTGGGCGGCCAGGGTATCCAGAAGGTCCCTGCCTGCTGCAGCATCCTTCCGGCTGGCCTTTTCCGCCTTCCGCTGAAGGAAGAGGATATCTTTGACGATAGGACGAATCATGAAAATGCTCCTTTGGTATTGAGTGACATTTGTGGTGGTGATGGCCTAAGCAGGAGGGGGGCGCCTTTGGCGCCCGGGTTCAAGCCGCCATCGGGCTGCGCCCTGGGCGGCTCAGGTTCCGCCCACAGAGCGGGCTGGTTCAGAGGGAGTTATGTATGCCGCCTGCGGCGGCAATCCGCAGCCCTTGGGCCCCAAGGGCCCATCAAACTTAAGAACCCTCAGGCCCATCAGGGCCTGTCAAACTTCAGAACCTTTTGCGCCCAAAAGGCGCGGGCCGCTCCGCGGCCCTTTACAGCGTAAATCCGTTGGTCTGGTCTCCCGGCTTGTCCAGACGGCGGGCGATGTCGTCGTAGGACTGGGAGAGCTGGTATACCACGATGTCCAGGGTGGTGCGGATCACTTCGGCGTCGAAGTTTTCCACCCGGCTGGTGAAGGTCACGTCCAGGAATACATTTTCATCGGAGCTGATGGTGTATTTCAGGATGGCATGGTGGGCGTTCAGGTCGTTCAGGAAGGTAAGGAAGGTCTTTCTGGCGGGGCCTTTGGGGGCGGTGCCCAGATGGACGCGAAGGAGGGTGTACATGCTGTTGTCGGTAATCACCGCAGCCACCAGCTTGTGGTGCTCTCCGGCGGGGATGGCGGTCATGAAGACCACGGTGTCGTAGGAATCATGGCTGTCCTGGCGGCGGAAGAAGTTCAGGCCTTCCTTCTTCATGTATTTTTCAAATAAATCGGCTTTCCTGTTTTTCGTATGATTTCCCTGGGGAAATGGAATGGTATTGTCAGACATAGGTTACCTTTCTCAGCGGATAGGCTGGATGAACAGAATAAGTATAATGATATGTTTATTATACAGGAAACAGGGAGAATAGGAAACGGGCAGGCAGGAAATCGGGATTTCTGGAATCCTGTCAAGAGGTACCGAAGGCCTTTTATGCCCATATAGAGAAATTCTATAGCAGGCTTGGAGAAAGACAGGAAAATAGAGTAAGAGTCAACTTTTTTATGTACCGGAGATAAGGGTTGACTTCCGGAAGGCCCATAAAATCTGCTATGCGGATAAAGCATATACAAGCTCCATTATGATTTTATGTAAAGAAGAATTGGAAAGCCATATATCTAATTATGCGATGGAAGAGCATAATTTCGATGATATAATTAGATAGGCTTATACGGATTGAGGAAAGAGGCTTTTTGTGCAAAAACCGGGGTTATAATAGCTTCAACAAAGATAACACCGGGGTTCCCTTAAGGAGAGAGATCCCGAAGAAAACAGAAATTTTTAGAAATGTGGTGATTTGTATGGACTTGATGATGCTTCCTGAATTTGTAAAATTTGCCCTCTTTATGGCAGCCGTTTTTATTTCCAATATTGTGCAGGCCCTGACCGGTTTTGCGGGGGTCATGCTTTCCATTCCGCCCACCATCCTCCTCTACGGGCCGGATATGGCCAAGGCGGTCATTAATGTGATCTGCTGGCTGGTGTGCGCCCTGCTTATGTTCCAGAACCGGAAATATATCAATCCGAAGGAATTGCTCCGCATTGTGGTCTTCATGCTGGTAGGCATGGCCATCGGCATCCACCTCTATAATGTGGTGAACCCCCACATCCTGGTACCCCTCTACGGTGCCATCATCGTAGGTGTGGCTCTGAAGAACCTGATTTTCAAACAGTCTGCTTCTGCCCTGCCGAACTGGATCGCCATCCCCGTCCTTCTTGGCGCCGGCATTATCCACGGCATGTTTGCCTCCGGCGGCGCCCTGCTGGTGGTATACCTGGTAGCCACCTTCCGGGACAAGGATTCCTTCCGTGCCAACGTGGCTTCCGTATGGACCATCCTGAACCTGGTGCTCATGTTCAATGACTACCAGAAAGGCCTTTACAACACGGAATTCTTCGAACTCCTGGCGCTGGGCGTCATTCCTCTGGTTATTGCCATTTACCTGGGAAATAAAATCCACGATATGATCAACCAGAAAATGTTCAACCGCGTCACCTACTGCCTCCTCCTGGCAGCAGGCAGCATGATCCTCATCTGAATGAAATCAAAAGGGGGTTGTGAAAAAATGTAAATCATTTTTTCACAGCCCCCTTTTGATTTCAGCTGCCGCAGGCAGCTGACCCCTTCCGGCTCGCTGCGCTCGCCAGCCACCCCTGAAACAGGGGTGGGCAAGGGATGTAGTGACGCGGTTCCTTTTCCCTC
>NZ_CALGPS010000219.1 GCF_937959425.1 uncultured Dialister sp. | reverse complement strand
CCCCCACAATATTGTGCCCCCGCTTGCGGGGGAAAGGTGGTGCCGCAGGCACCAAAGGGGGGCGGGCCCGTAGGGCCCGGAGAAGAGAGGGCCGGTTCAGAGGGTTCCCCTCATCTTATTGTCCCACCGCCTGCGGGGGGAAGGTGGTGCGTTAGCACCAAAGGGGGCGGGCCCGTAGGGCCCGACGGTTCTTAAGGTTCTTAGGTTTGACGCAGCCTATCGGCTGCGAGGGTTGTGGATAGCCGCTGGCGCGGCTATGATTATAAAGTCAGCGTTACGGGCTTACCATTAGTGTCACCAGTGCTGCATGAGGTAGTGCGTTAGCCCCCTTCCTCTGGAAGGCAGAAGCCCTGCAGAGGGCTTCTGAGCCGGGCTAATATGTGAGCATAGCCTGCACATTAAGCGAACACCTTAAAGCCCGGCCGTAGGTGTCGCCGGAGGCGACGGGGGATAGCGGCCTTTTGAAAAAAGGCCGCGGCCTTGAAAGGGCCTAATGACACATAAAGCTGCGCGTCGTATATTCAGGCCTATCCTCAGGGCTTCGCCCAGCTCCTTTCTGAGAAAGGAGCCTTACGTTACGGGAATGCCCTCCTGCTGCTTAATTCACGCTAAACATTCTGCTGAATTGGCCACTATCGTGGCCACCCCCTATCCGGCTGCGCCGGACTCCCTCCACGGGAAAGCGTCTCACACGATTCTCAGGTCGCTACCGCTCCCCTACAGCACGGCTATCACCGACTCACAATATTTTGCGCGTCACTGCGTTCCTTCAAAATATGTTCGCTGGTGTGACTCGTGTTCGCTTGCCACCCTATTCAGGGGGGGAGAATAGGCCTCTCTATGCTTTCCTGCAGTATCATATGTAGCACATTGCTCAGCACCCATAGTGCCCCCTGAACAGGGGGAAAGGTGGTGGCGCCAGCCACCAAAGGGGGTGCCGCATTTCCACGCGCTGTGCACATTCTGCAGAGAATGTGCAAGTCAGTCGAAGTTGGCTCATAGCCTGCCCATAAAAGGGCCTTCCTTTTAATCGACTGACCGTTAGGCGCGGCTCCCTGGTTTTATCATAATGGCGCCTCCAGATTTCCAAAGAGGCGCCCACCAAGGCAGAAAGCTGACAGCCGATAGCCAAAGGCAGTTGTATGGTTTTTCCCAGCTCACCAGCCCACTGGCTCTCTTTTATTCAATTTCCCTTATCTATACTCTCTAAACCGTCCCAATATGCAGAATTTCATATATCTCCCCTAATCTCCTCAAATTTCCTCCTTTTTCCTCTCTTTTCCTTATTGACATACCCCTCCCATGGTTCCTATAATACAAGCAAAAATAAACAGGGAGGTTTTTCATGAAACAGTTAAAAATCGCTTTAACTGCCCTTGCTGCAGAAAGCGGCATTTCCCAGGAGAACTGGAAGACAGTTCCCCTCCAGGGTGCGGATCTCACCGATGTATCCGCCGTGGTCATGACAAGCCGGGACGAAATCCCCGCCGCCTATGACACCATTCATGCTTTCTCCATTCCCCTTTTCATTCTGGACACCGGCGCTGCCGCTTCGCGGAATATGTCCGAAATTTCCGGCACCCTCCTTCCCATCAGGGAAAAGGCATCCTGGAAGAAAAGAATCACCAAAGCCGCCATGAAGTATGAGAAGGACCTGCTGCCTCCTTTTTTTGGCGCGCTTATGAAATATACGTCCCGGAAAAATGACGAGTACGACTCCCCCGGCCACCAGAGCGGCGCCTTTTTCCGGAAACACCCTGCCGGCCGCATTTTTTACGACTACTACGGTCCCAACGTGTTCCGCGGCGACCTGTCCAGTTCCGACGTGGACCTGGGGGATTTCCTCATCCACGAAGGAGCGGCCCTCTCCGCCCAGAAGCACGCGGCCAAAGTATTTCATGCGGACAAAACCTATTTTGTCCTGAACGGCACATCCACCTCCAACAAAATCGTCATGAACGCCGTCCTCGCTCCCGGCGACATCGTCCTCTACGACCGGAACAACCATAAATCCATCGACCTGGGGCTGGTGCTTTCTGGCGCCATTCCGGTATACATGGAAACGTGCCGCAACGCCTGCGGCTCCATCGGCGGCATTCCGGAGCACTGCTTTGACGAAGACTACATCCGGAAACTGGTGGCGGAGAAAGACCCGGAAAAAGCAAAGGCCGATCGGCCCATACGCCTGGCGGTTATCGAACTGGGCACCTACGACGGCTGCATGTACAACGCCCGCCAGGTCATCGACCGCATCGGTTACCTCTGCGACTACATTTTCTTCGATTCCGCCTGGGTGGGCTACGAACAGTTCATCCCCATGATGAAAGACGCCTCTCCCCTGCTGCTGGAACTGGGCCCCGACGACCCGGGCATCTTCGTCACCCAGTCGGTGCACAAACAGCAGGCCGGTTTCTCCATGACCTCCCAGATACACAAAAAAGACGCCCACATCCGGGGCCAGGACCGCTACGTTCCCCACAAAAGGATGAACAACGCCTACATGATGCACGCCTCCACCTCCCCCTTCTACCAGCTCTTTGCCGCTTTGGATATGAACGCCCGGATACACGAAGGGGAAGGAGGAAAGAAACTGTGGAAAGACGCCCTCATTCTGGGAATCGAGCTCAGAAAGGAAATCATCCGCCGCTGCCACTACCTCCGCCCCTTCCTGCCGGACAAAGTGGGAAACAGGAAATGGGCGGAAGCAGACACCGCCCAGATTGCAGCGGACCGCCGCTATTGGACCTTTGCCCCCAGAGCGGACTGGCACGGTTTCAAAGGATACGGAGAAAACCAGTATTTCCTGGACCCCATGAAACTTATGCTCCTCACCCCGGGCATCGATATCGAAACCGGCACCTACGAAGACTTCGGTATCCCCGGCACCATTGTGGCTGAATTCCTACGGGAAAATAAAATCATTCCGGAAAAATGCGACCTGAACGACATTCTCTTCCTTCTCACCCCTGCGGAAACAAAAGAAAAACTGGAGCGCCTGGTGGATAAACTGGTGGAGTTTGAAACATACCTGGACGAAGACGCTCCCATGGAAAAAGTACTCCCCAGGGTATATGAAGCCTATGAAACCTACTACCAGGGCTACACCATCAGAAGACTATGCCAGGAAATGCATGACTTCTTCAAAGAAAGAAACGTGGCCGCCCTGCAGCAGCAGCTCTTCCAAAAAGAATACCTTCCGCCCTACGCCATGAGTCCAAGAGAAGCGGAAGGCGAATACTTCCGTGGAAACGGTGAACTCATAGACCTCAAAGACGCAGAAGGCCGCATCGCCCTGGAAGGCGCCCTCCCCTATCCCCCGGGCATCCTCTGCATCCACCCCGGAGAACGCTGGACAAAAACCGCCATCCACTACTTCATGGACCTCGTAGACAGCATCAACGCCCTCCCCGGCTTCCCCCCTGAAGTCCAGGGTGTCTACGTGGAAGACGGAGACGACGGTAAAAAACACGCCTATGGGTATGTGCTCAAAGAATAGGGGCCGCATAGCGGCCCGGGTTCAGAAGGTTCCTCCTATTTTATTGTCCCCCCGCCGCCTGCGGGGTGGCAAAGGAACTGGATTCGTAGGGAGCCAAAGGCGACTGAGAATCCAGTGACATGCTTTCCCGTGGAGGAAGGTGGTTCGTTAGCACCAAAGGGGGGCGGGCCCGTAGGGCCCGCAAGTTGTGTAAAAGGGTTGTGGAGAAAGGTGCGAAGAAAGGGTTCAAAGGGTTCAGAGGGTTCAAAGGGGAAGGATTGCCCTTGCGGGCAATGATTATATAGTCAGCGTTACGGGAATGCCTTTTGTGTCACCAAGGGTACATGACGTAGTCCAAAAGCCTTCTTCCTCTGGAAGAAGGTGGCGCCGTCAGGCGACGGATGATAGCGGCCTTTCGCAGAAA
>NZ_CALGPS010000218.1 GCF_937959425.1 uncultured Dialister sp. | reverse complement strand
CACTAGGGACTTTCACCCATTAGATTACACCCATGCCGGGCGCACCCCCCTATCCCGCTTCGCGGGACTTACCCAAAGGGAAGCGTCTCACTTGGTTCTCAGGTCGCTTCGCTCCCCTACGAACCAAGTTCGCTTGCCACCCCTATTCAGGGGGCAGAATAGGCCTCTCTACGCTTTCTCTTTATCTCATAAGCTGCGTTATGTTTCAAGCGGGTTGTTGTTCCCCCCGCGTGCGGGGGAAAGGTGGTGCCGCAGGCACCAAAGGGGGAAAAGCCTCAATGGCAGTCACCGCCATGACACTCCGTCCCCAGTGGCAAGCGGCAAGCAGACAGCGGGCAGTCCTTTAATCTTCCTCTCACAGAATGCATATACATTCACAATCTTATGCAGCTGCCTCTTTGGTTTTTTATTTCTCTCTGCCCGCCCCTTTTTACCCGCCCCTTTTTATTTACTATGATTTAAATATATATTTCACTAAAAATGATATATATACCCCTGTAGCCTTTATTTGCGAAACCATTTATAATAGTACCATCTGCGAAGGAATTGCATTTCATGTGTATGCTTTTTATTTCCTTCCATTGTCTGCAGGCCTTGAGAAGCCTGACCTGCCTGTATTTTTATTCACCGTATTCATTAAGGAGTTTTTATGACGATAGAGTCATCCAGCTATACTTCCATTCTGGCCCATGCCATGGACGGCATGCCGGGAGGTATTCTTGTATATAGAGCAGATGAAAAGGAAGAAATCCTTTATGCCAATGCCTGGCTCATCCGTTTATTCGGCTGTCACGACATGGACGATTTCATGGAAGCCACCGGCGGTTCCTTTAAGAAACTGGTCCATTCCGACGACATCCATAAGGTGGAGAAGGACATCGAGCAGCAGATTTCCTCCGGCTCCGATGTGTTTGACTATGTCAATTACCGCATCATTACAAAAAGCGGAGAAATAAAAACGGTGGAGGAGTTCGGCCACCGTATCGAAGTACCGGATCTGGGGCCCGTGTTTTACGTGTTCTTCCTGGACAGCGACGCCCGGTATGTGCTCCACGACATCGACGGCATTACAGGCCTTCCGGGGCAGACCCGTTTCCTGAAAGAAGCGTCCCTTCTTCTTTCCATCCCCGACCAGAAGCGGACGGTCATGCTGTACATGAATATCCGCAATTTCCGCATGTACAATCTTCTCTACTCCAGTCAGCGGGGCAATGAGTTCCTGAAGCAGACCGCCGACATTCTGAAGTCCTATTTCCCCGGCGCCCTCATCTCCCGTTTTTCCGATGACCATTTCGCCATCCTTACGAAAAGAGCGGGTGTAGAAGGGCAGATTGACAAGGCTTACCGGAAAATCATGGCCCTCAGGGAGGATGTGGACCTGGCAGTGAAATTCGGTCTTTACGTCATTGCTGACGCCTCCATGAAACCGTCAATTGCCTGCGACCTGGCCAAGACAGCGGCGGACAGCATCAAAGACTCCTACCAGCTCCATCTGCAGGCCTACACCGAAAAAATCGGCAAGAAAGCCTTCATCAAGAGTTACGTCATGGAGCACCTGCAGGAAGCCATGGACAAGAAGTACATCAAAGTCTACCTGCAGCCCGTCATCCGTTCTATCTCCGGCACCCTGGCCAGCGCCGAAGCCCTTTCCCGATGGATTGACCCGGTGTACGGCCTCCTCTCCCCTGCCGATTTCATCCCCGCCCTGGAGGAAAGCCGGCAGATCCAGAAGCTGGACCTCTATGTGCTGGAGGAAATCTGCCGTACCTATCGGAGCCGGGTAGACAAGGGACTTCCGGTGATTCCCATTTCCTTCAACCTATCCCGCATCGATTTCTACAGCGGCTCCATTTTTGAAGAAGTGGACGCCATCGTGAAGAAATACCGGGTGCCCCATCATATGATTCACGTGGAAATCACGGAAAGCGTCTTCGTGAAGGACGGCGTCAGCATCAGCACCCAGATTGACAAATTCCGGGACGCCGGCTATGAAATGTGGATGGACGACTTCGGCAGCGGCTACTCCTCCCTGAATGTGCTGAAGGACTACCATTTCGATGAAATCAAGATCGACATGGCCTTCCTCTCCAGTTTCACGGAAAAGGCGAAGGACATTATCAAATCTACCGTACGCATGGCCAAGGACATCGGTATCCATACCCTGGTGGAAGGGGTGGAAACAGAAGAGCAGCGGCAGTTCGTCCGCTCCATCGGCTGCGAAAAAATCCAGGGCTGGTACTACGGGAAGCCCATGCCCCTTTCGGACCTGGAAACCTGCGTCCGCGAAAGGGGATGGATTCTGGAAGACCGGGCCTTGAAGAATTACTACGACCCTCTGGGGAAAGTGGATTTCCTCACCGATGAATCCATGGCCCTCATAGAGCTGGACAAAGGAAAGCTGAGCTACCTCTTTACCAACCATAAATTCCGCCAGGCCCTGGCCTCCGGCGGCAGTCCCACACCCCACCATTCGGAAAATGCGCTGAACAGCAGGTACTCCTCCCTGGCCCAGAACATCCACGCCTTCTTTGACAACATCCTCCGCTCCGGCAGCGCCCAGTCCATTACCTATCCGAAAAATGACCGGTACATGAACCTGGAAGGCCGGCACCTCTCCACCCTGGCAGGAGAAGACCGCCACCTCTTCCAGGTCCACCTCTCCAACATCACCATCAACCAGGGCCAGCAGGAAGTGAACCATCTGGACGGTATCCTACGGAACCTGTACTACCTCTACCAGAACATCACCGTCCTGGACCTGGCCCACGATACCGCCACCCCCATCATCTCCAGCACTCCCTTCCGCCAGTACCTGCCGGAAAAGAAAAAGGGCATCCACGCCCTGGAAAAAGCCTTTGAAACCCAGATCCACCCGGAAGACCTCCCCCGGTACCGCTCCTTCATCGACAGGAAGCACCTCTACCGCCTCCTTAGAAACGACCCCTACGGCACCGCCACCAGCGTCTTCCGCACTTTGGGCGAAGACGGGAAATACCACTGGTCCGTCCACACCATCATCACAGTGCCAAACACCCGCTTCCACACCTTCCTCTACACCTACAAACTCTCCTTCATGAGCTATAAGGACTTCAGAGAACCTATGCTGGCCATCTGCAAGGAGTGGATGGATAAATAAAGGGGGCCGCGGCTTCGCCGCAGGTTGTGTAAAAAGGTTCTTAGGATTGACCGGCCTGTCGGGCCGGAGGGTTCTCAGGTTTGACAGCGGCCTTTGTCCGCTGAGGGTTGTGGATTGCCCTTCGGGCAATGCGTATATAGCCGCTTGTCGGCAGAAATGCTCCGCGCCCATAGTTCCCCCGCTTGCGGGGTGGCAAAGGAACTGGATTCGTAGGGAGCCGAAGGCGACTGAGAATCCAGTGACATGCTTCCCTTTGGGGAAAGGTGGTGGCGCCAGCCACCAAAGGGGGGGGAACCGCCGCAATGGTAATCACCGCCAATGACTCTTCATTTTTTCCCGCCGCAATCCCTTGTTGCCCCTTGAGGGGAACGCCACGTAGTGGCAAAGGGTATACGGGGTGGAGCAACGGCATGGCACTCATTTTTGTCCTGACCGCCGAAAGGCGGCCTGCTTTCCCTTAGCCTATCATCTCTATTCTTACCCTCGTCCACCCCCGCTCCATTTCGCGGCCCTCTCCCCCCCACGCAAAAACCCCTGTGAATGGATTCACAGGGGTCTTTTATGTATCGCCGGGAAGGCTGCTGAGGAGCCTCAGGAGGGGTTTCCTAAATTCCTTTTCATCCAGCGGCGAATTCCTGACCGTGTAGAGGAGGTATATCTTTCCTTTCCTTCTCACCGGCAGGATGGAGTGGATGTCCCAGTGGTATTTCTTATCGTTGCCCAGGGTGCGGAAGCAGCCGATGATGGTACCGAAGGGGTCTTTCTTCACCCTCTCCAGAATGCTGGAAAGGTCATTGAATTCCAGGAACCGTTTCCTGTCGTCGGGATGGATGATGGTGGCTGCATACTGACACACCATTTCATGGATGCCCGCGCGGCGCTGGAAGAAATATTCCCTATAGGGCGTATTGTTCACCAGGGGGATGGCCGTATTATTTTCAGGATCCACCAGAGATACGGTCTGGTAGAGGTAGAAGATATTTCTTGTCACCCAGTCCAGTGCTTTCCCGGTAGTGACCGTGTCCTTGATGGTAATGTTGTTGAGATAAAGCACTGCCAGGTGATTCGGGCCGTTGACAGCCATGAACTTGGTGTCCAGCTTCATATACTGGCCGTTTTCCGTATAGGTCATGGATTTATCGGTGTGCGAAATGGCAATGTCTTCCATGAAATTCCGGATATTCTTGCTCACCGGTGATGCCGCCCCATTGATATAGGATTCGGAGCGGGTAAGGTCATCTATACCGGCAGACCGCAGGGTCCGCAGAAATTCCTCATTGGCAAAGAGGTAATGAAGATGGTTCCTTGTAAACTCCGCCACCGCCATGGCTTTATCGGTAAGGAAATCCACGCTGCCGATGACGCCATAGTAACGGCGCAGGGCCGGCGTTTCCACATTCCACCCCATTTCTCTTCGAACATGCTTGAACTCCGCAAAGGGCATGGGTTTTCCATAGTAGTAGCCCTGGATGAGTTCGCAGCCGATGGAACGGACAAACTTCATCTGCTCCTCCGTCTCCACCCCTTCCACCAGGGTGTGCGTGCCGATTTCCTTGGCCATTCGGACAATGGCTTTGATAATATCCTTTGACTTTTCCGTAAATTTCGACAGGAAGGCCATGTCGATCTTGATTTCATCGAAGCAGTAGTCCTTCAGTGTATTCAGGGAAGAGTAGCCGCTGCCGAAATCGTCCATCCACACCTCATAGCCCGCTTTGCGGAACCGGTCGATTTCCCGGCGGATGATGTCTCCTTCATGGACGAAGGCGCTTTCCGTGACCTCCACGTAAAGCATATCCCGGGGCACCTGGTACCGTTTCCGGATTTCCTCCACATCTTCATAAATAGAACCCTGGAAGAAATCCTGGCGGGACAGGTTGAAAGACGTAGGAATCACCGTTTTGCCATGATCCACCTGATCCCTGTAAAGGCGGCACACTTCCTCCAGCACGTAGAGATCCAGTTTCTTAATCTGCCGGCTTTCCTCCAGAATCGGGATGAAAAGGCCCGGTGAAATCATGCCGCGGCTTGGATCCACCCACCGGGACAGGGCTTCCACACTGGCCAGGGTGCCGGACACGGTACGGATGACCGGTTGGAAATAGACCCGGAGCCACCGCTTCTCCATAGCTTCCTGAAAATGATTAATGATGTAGCTCTTAAGGAGCTTCTTCTCATTCATTTCACTGGTGTAGAAGCAGATATGCTGGTCAGGCAGCTCCTTGATACTGTCACAGGCCATCTGGGCCATGCCGCAGGCGCTTTCCACGGGCACATGAAGATCCTCCACCCGGTAAATACCAAACTTCACATCCAGATGGCTGGCATCGTAAAGCGCATGAATCTGACCGGTAATGGAAGGAATCAGCGCCTCCACTGAACGGAGCGACGAAAGCACCACAAAATGGTCATCGGTGAAACGGGACACCAGACTGTTGGGGAAATGCTTCCGAAGCACCTCCGCCATCCGGATAAGGAACTGGTTTCCCTTCTCACTGCCGTTTCGCAGATTGTAGAAATTGAAATTGTGGATATTCACATAGAGAAAAGCCAGCGGCGGCGACTTCGGATCCAGGGACGCCATGGCCATGGTCATAGCCGCATGCTGCATGAACCGCGTCTTCCCCGGAAGGCCGGTCAAAGAGTCAATATCATAAATCTTGTACTTCGTGTCATTGTCCAGGAAGAACACATAAAACATGGCTCCCACGCCGGGCACAAACACCCGGTGGCCGAACTCCTCCACCCGCCGCACAGAACCGTCACTGCGGACGATGCGGTAATTCACAAAATCCAGCTTTTCAGGACTGCCGGCGATCTGATCCCGGATATCCTTCTCCACCCGGCCCCGGTCCTCCGGATGCACCAGAGACATGAAAGAACCGCCGGTGGTTTCCATGAAATCCTCAAAGGAAGAGCAGCCGAAAACACGAATCAGCCAGGGATTGGCATATAAAATTTCCTTCGTCCCATCATCGCGGTAAATAAGAATCCCGCCAGGCAGGTTCTCCGTCAACTGCGAAAGCAGCGTGCCTGCCACATCTACCCCTGCCAAGATTTATCACCGCTCCTTCGGTACAGGATACTCACTTTCCGGTAAAACTCTGAAATATTCGATGGCTCCCAGGGTCTTGTCCCCGCTGAAAAGAGGCTCCGTGTGCACCAGAACCGGCACCCGCTTTCCCGCCCTGTTCCGCAGGAAAACAGCCTGCTCCCGGGACCGGCCGTCAAAAATCGTAGCCATCATGGGGCAGAAATCATGACACAGATGAAGCCCCGTGTCATCGATATGATCCAGGCCGCCATTGAAACAATGCTTTCCCAGCATCTCCTCACTGGTGTATCCGGTAATCTGCTCTGCTCCCAGACTCCAGAAAACAATCTTCCGCTCCACATCCAGCACATACATGCCAAAGGGAGCCTCATCCACCATCTTACGGAGCAGATCTGCCATTTCTATATCCATATCGTTTACCCCCCCCCATAAATTTATAAGCGTCTATTTACTCATGGTAGTAAGGTCTATACTAATATTATAATTCCGTCTAATAAAAAAATCTATACGATAACAAAGAGTCATATCCTGCCTGTATGGAATGATAGGCAGGAAATATGAGACATAAGGCCCCTTCGCGGCCCGGGGCACAGAAGGACGCGGCTTCGCCGCAGACTGTGCAGAAAGGTTGTGAAAAAGGTTTTTAGGATTGACCGGCCCTTTCGGGCTGGAGGGTTCTTAGGTTTGACAGCGGCCTTTGTCCGCTGAGGGTTGTGGATTGCCGCCTTTGGCGGCAATAAAATCATGTGGCACAATGCCCCGCACCCATAGTGCCCCTGAACAGGGGGAAAGGTGGTGCCGCAGGCACCAAAAGGGGATACCGCCGCAATGGTAATCACCACACATGATTCTTCATTTTTCCTGCCGCAATCTCTTGTTGCCCCTTGAGGGGCCATAGGGTGTACGAGGCAGAGCATAGAGATGATACTCCACGATTATCCTGACCGCCAATCGGCGGCCTGCTTTGCCTGTCATCTCTCCGCTAACCATCCTGCGAAATTGGCCACCTGCGGTGGCCACCCCCTATCCGGCTTCGCGGGACTTCCCCCTATTCAGGGGGCAGAATAAGCCTCTACGCTTTCTCTTTTTCTCATAAGCTTCGTTATGTTTCAAGCGGGTTGTTGTGCCCCCGCTTGCGGGGGAAAGGTGGTGGCGCCAGCCACCAAAGGGGGGAACCGCCGGAATGCCAATCACCACCCATGACTCTTCATTATTCCTGTCGCAATCCCTTGTTGCCCCTTGAGGGGCCATAGGGTGTACGGGGTGGAGCATAGAGATGATACTCCACGATTATCCTGACCGCCGAAAGGCGGCCTGCTTTGCCCGTCAATCCTCCGCTAACCATCCTGCGAAATTGGCCACTATCGTGGCCACCCCCTATCCGGCTGCGCCGGACTTACCCAAAGGGAAGCGTCTCACGAAATTTTCAGTCGCCTACGGCTCCCTACAAATTTCGTTCGCTTGCCACCCCTATTCAGGGGGCAGAATAAGCCTCTCTACGCTTTCTCTTTTTCTCATAAGCTTCGTTATGTTTCAAGCGGGTTGTTGTGCCCCCGCTTGCGGGGTGGCAAAGGAACTGGAGTCACACCAGCGAACATAATTTGTAGGAGCAAAGCGACGCGCAAATTATCGTGAGTCGGTGATAGCCGTGCTGTAGGGAGCCGAAGGCGACTGAGAATCCAGTGACATGCTTCCCTTTGGGGAAAGGTGGTGGCGCCAGCCACCAAAGGGGGAGCCGCCGGAATGGTAAGCACCGTCATGAGACTATGGCGAAGGATAGGGCTGCTACTTTGTGTAGATGTAGACTACGTCAATATCCTCCAGCGAAGCGCCCAGTTCTCGTACCGCTGAGGTGAGACTGTTCTGCAGCAGAAACTGTTCGTCTTTGCCTTTAGCCTGTACAAGGCGATAAGCCCTTTCGTTCAGCGGATAAACCTGCACGATGCCATTGGCATAGGCCACATGGTACTCGCCTTCACCGCCCTCATAGGGAACGCGCATGACCTTGCGGTTTTCCTGATTGACAGGCTCCTCCTTCAACGAGGGAACCGAGACGGCGTCTGAAGTAGGAGAAACTACGACATGATCCTTTTCATAGGCAATATGATAACGGCCGCGAATATCCTGTTTCCTACCATCCGTATAGACCACCGGCACAGCTTGGGCAACTTCTTCCTTCAGAAGTTCCTGCCCAGACTCCACGGGCAAGTCCGATTTCTTTGTCATGTCCGGCGCCGCTGCAATGCTTTTCGTCACATCCTTATTGAGGATGACTGCCCCCTCATCGGAAGGCTTCTCCGTACCGGCCCAGCGGTTAATGCCTTCGCTGCCGTCCACCTTGAAGTACATGACATCAAGAATCGGGCGGCGCACCGGCTGCAGGGCATGGTACACGCTTGGCTTCATCATGCGGTCCGGCAGGATGTGGTAGATTGTATGACGGTGAATATCGTAGTTGCGATAGATGTCTCCCGCAAAACGCAAATCCAGATAGCCCCTGCCGTCAAAGCCCGGGTAGTCGCCGGCTGCAATGACCTGCGGAGCGGTGTCGATGACCTGCATATCTGAGAGGAAACGGCCCTGATGCTCCTGAGGCACATTGCTCATCCGCATGGGGTCATCCATACGCATCGCACTCGGCGAGCCCGACATGCGGCGGCTCTCCATGTAGACGTCAACAGGACGCTTGTCGATGACATATTCCGTGTCGTAGCTCAGTTTGTAATTGCCAAGCTTGAAGCCAGCGCCATGCAGGGTGCTGTCATCAAAGCCAAGGATGCCCTTGCCATCACTGGAGAGGTATGTTCCTGCATTGCTGAAGCGGTCATTCGTCTCTTCGCTGTGCACGACAGTGGCACTGCCAAAGTCAATCGTCTCATTGTTCTGGAGCCCCGACTGCGAGACGGTATAATCCTTGCCGATCAAGCTAGTCGGATCGCCATACGTTTTCCTGCCCTCAATTGTGATTTTCAGGTCACGCGGTTTGATGGTATAGGTACTGCCATCCTCGATGACAATATGATAGTTATTGTTCTTGAAGCCATTGCCATCCGTAACCGCAATGCCGCTGATGCCTGGCTTGCCCTCCTCCTGCGACAGATGGTAGGTGTCGGCATCGGTCGTTTCGCCAATGCCTTTGGTCTGGACTGTGACCTGGCTCTTGTCGATAGTCTGCCCGCCGACAAGACCTTCTACGCCATCCGCACCGGCCTTTTCAAAGGCAATCGTCTGGAAGTCCTTGCCAGCCGCCCGCGCCGCATCGCCGTAGGTGGATGCCCCGTCGATTGTGACACGCACCGTGCGCGGATTGATGGTGAAATTATCCTGATAGGTAATCGCGTAGTTCTTGTAGTCATCGCCAAGGATTTTCTGCACTGACTCATCGATATCCAGCACTTGCTTAGCCGAATCCGACGCTGTGCCATAGGTGCCAGCATCGGTCAAGCGTTCAGTATGATTGACAACAGTTACCATATTTGCTGTGACGGTATTGGCATTGCGGCCGGTCAGGCCCTCTCTGTCAGCAATATTCGTCTGCACAGCATAATCCGTGACTGTATCATTCCCCTCACCATATGTGCGGCTACCCGTCGTCAAGAACGTGACAGGACGCTTTGTGACTTCATAGCTGCCCTGTTTCAGGACAATGTTGTAGTTCTTGTTCAGAAAGGCATTATCACCAGTACCGTCCGACACCGCGATGCCGTCGATACCCTGATTTTGACCACCGACGCTTTCCGGATTCTTGCCATAGGCAATCGACGCGCCGACGCCCGACTGCGATGTCGTATAGGTGCCGACATCATTCGTCACGCCGACGGAGTTATTCACCGTGACCTGACTGTTGGCGATGGTCTGATTATTGACAAGACCTTCGTGTGCATTGACACCCGTGCCGCCCGCTATCTCAAAGGCGATATCGTATGCCTCTCCCTTTGTCGGAGCTTTTTCGCCGTAGACCTGCGAGCCGGAAACCGTCGCGCGGACCGTGCGCTTCTCGACCGTATGCGTGCCCTTGTTCAGGCTGATAGCATAGTTGCTGCTCTTGAATCCGGTATTGCCCGCATCCTTGAGACTGTCCGCCGATACTGCCTTGATGTCATACGTGCCGGCATCCGTCTTTTCATTGATATCATCCGACACCTTAATATCCGTTGGTTTGAACTTCTGGCCTTTGACCAGTCCCTCTTCTGTACTGCCCGTCGGCGTCAAAGTTGTAGCCATATAGGTATAGCCTGTATCGCCATAAACCGAAGTGCTCGTAACATCAAGCTTGAGCAGACGCTTCGTAACTTCATAGGTCGACTGGAAATCGACATCGTAGTTATTAAAATCGAATGTCGTCGGATCAGTAGCTCTCACGCCAGTAATCCCGGAATTCGCCGTCGAATCACCGATATGAGTCTGCCCATCCACATCCTTATAGGTATAGATTTCCGCAGGAATATTGCCGCCCGCATACATCGACCAGTTGTGGTAATAGGTACCGACATCGGTGAGCTGTCCCATATTATTCCCTATGGTCAGGCCCGCAAGGCTGTCGCCATCGGCCAGTTTGCCAGACGTGATCTTCATCTTCATATTGCCCGGAGTCAGGACAGTCGGCTGACTGCCATAGACCTTCGTGCCATCGATGGTGACAGTGAGCTTCTCGGGATTGACGACCTGCGTCGTGCGGTAGGTGATATTGTAGTTGTTGGAGTTGAAGGTGGAAAGACCGCTGCCATCTGTATTCTTGCCCGCTTTGAGCTGGACTGTGCGGATGCCGTCATCAGTCTCTTTTCCAGCGAAATCATCAGCATTATCGGAACGGCGCTCGGCGGTGGTCAGGTACTTGCCTTTGACACCATCCGCTGCCGACGATTTGCCTGCGCCGGTCTTATCCTGCCAGATCGTCGTATAACTGCCAGCAGCCGACTTATCTCCAATATGCGACTTTGTAACGTCACCGACAGTCGGCCGCTCGTTATTCTTGACCCCCTTGTTATCTGTAACCGTATACGTAGTCCCCGCCTTACCATAGGTGCTCTCGCCTTTGACATCGACAGTCAGGTCGACAGGGTTGATGGTCAGCGTATGCTTGCCATCGATGATGACATAATCGTAGTTGTTGTCGTCCAGCACATTGAAGCCAGGCTTCTTGCTGTCGGCATGCTTGAAGGAAGTAACCTTATCTCCATTTTTTGCCGTGACATCAGAAGCCAGTGTGATAGTGCTGCCGGTGTCCTTGCTGCCGACGTTGAGGCTGTAGCTGTCGATTTTCGACTTGTCATCTGCATTGCGCTTGACATCGGTGTACTTGCTGATTCTGCCAGTCTCGCCATTGCTGTTCTCATGCGTAGGCGCGTCTTTTCCTTTTGGTGTGCCATTTTCGATAGAGGAAAGCATTTTCTCTACATATGATGGCTTGAGGATATCCGACAAAGAATCTCCCAAAGCAAGCCCTTCCGCAGTAATATGATACTGACCGGGTTCACTCGTCCCATCTGTTGTATACTTTGTGCTCATGGTATTGCCATAATTACGCTGTCCTGTAACACTGACTGTCAGTTCCAACGGGTCAATCCGATATGAACTGTTTTGGACAGCAATATCCTGTTTTCCCTGTTGGATTGGTGCATCACTTGATGTACGCTCCTGTGCAGCCACATTATAACTGCCCGCCTTTTTCCAGATGAGATTATAATTCTTTGCCAACGTGCTATCCGACGTACCAGCCAGCTGTCTATCCAGACTATCCACTGTGTAAGAGAGAATCGTTCCATTACTATCGACGATAACATGCGAATATCCATTTTCTTTATCATTGCCGATGGAACGAATTTCTGTCGGTGACGTGACATTTCCTGCCTTAACAGCGTTATCGGTATCGGCCTCCTGGACAGCTCTAGCGGTCATGCCATAATTTGCATTCGTTACTTGCAGACGATTGTTATCCAACGTTCTGTCTGCAGTTGACTTCAAAACATCAGTATCCCATGATTTCAGATAGCCTTGAACCGTTCTTGTACTGGAATCCGAATCAATGCCGACTAACGTATACCTATGTGTTCCGGAAGAATTGTCCGCACCATAGCTGCGTTCTCCATCATAAGTGTAATAGAGGTCTGCCTTTTCTATGGTATAGGTCGTATCAAAGGAAAGGTCGTAGTTGTCTGCGACATATTCCTTCTGATTGGCGTTTTCCACTGAATCATTACTCAGCGAAATCGTGAAGACACCTTTTGTATTGGCTGGGTTGGACGAAGAATACGTATACTTATTCTTATATGTATCAGCATTGCTCTTCTCATCCAGCTTGTTGGCAATGACGACATCCGCCACCTCGCCGGTCTTCAGTGTAACCTTGCCGGTCTTCTGCCCATCAAATGTCACGCCGCCCGAGACACTGGCCGTATAGTCGGTGGCCGCCTGGGAGGTGAAGTCGCCGTAGGTCTTGCTGCCCTCAACCTTGACATGGATGTCCACCGGCGTGATCTTGAGCTGATGGGTGCCGTCCTGCAGGATGTAGTCGTAGTTGTTGGACGTGAGGATGGAATCAGGATTGTCGTATGTCGTTGTTGCTTTGTCGCCCTCACCTGTCGTGGTTGACTTGACTTTCATCTGATTCGTCGCCTTGTTGTCTGTCACGACATCATTTACGACAGAGACTTTACTCTTCGTAAAATCATTGATATTCTGGGCTTCAGCCGCCCCAGTAGCATCACGCCTGACATTCGTATATTTGTTGATCTGCGCTGCTGCATCAGCAGCATTTCCACCTGCCTGATCGATTTTCTCCAATAACGTCGTCGTCTTACCCTTATCCAGGATATCCGTCGTGTCACTGTTCGCCAGGCCATCAATGTTGATATTGTACTCTTTAGCCTCATTGCTCAAGCCGGCAGTTATATTGCCGACAGTAGTCGAATACGGAGTATCCGATTTCGTACTCATCGTGTCGCCATACTGGCGGTGGCCCGTAATCGTGACGGTGGCGGTCTTAGGCAGGATGGTAAAAGTGCTGTCTTTGACGGTCAGACCGTTTGTCTCCGTCTTGATGCCGGCATCTTTGGCGTCCGTTGAGCCCTTCGGATTACCAATGGTATATGCTTTGTCGTATGTGCCGCCTTCTTTCCAGACCAGCTTGTAGTTCCGGTTGAACTTGTCCACGGCGGCCTGCATGTTTTTGTCGGCATCTGTTTTGGTATCAGAAGCCGTCTTGAAGTAAAGCTGGATGGTGCCGTCTGCGTCCTTATTACTGGAAGCAAAGGAAGTCACCTTGTAGCCGATGGGGTTGCCGTCTTTGTCGACCAGAACATGGGTGTACATGCCGTCGTTTACCGCACCACCATCGTAGCTGCCGATGACTTTGGAAGTGGTCGTGCTGTCTGCGCCGGGCTTATTGATGCTCATTTCACTGACGGTACCCGTCATATGCGTATAGATATCATCCAGGGAAGCAGATTTCGTGTCATCCTTTGATGTCTCTGTGGTGCTCTTCCCTGTTGTGACGTCGGTGGTTGTAGTCGTATTCTCTGCCGTGTAGCCTGTAACGCCGATATTGTCCTGATTGATCTCGTAGGTATCTCCATTCTGTTTGAAGAAATTCACATACGGATTGGCTATAGTCGTCTCTGTACCGTCATCATTCTTGATGGTGATGGTCTTGTCGGTGAGGTTCCAGCTCTTCAGGAAGCCATGGGTGCTGGTATACTTGCCGTTATCAGGCGTATCGGAATCGACGCCTACCAGGGTGTAGGTATGCTCACCGTCTTTATTCTGCGCGCCGTACTCACGACTGCCGTCGTAGGTGTAGTAAAGCTCGGCCTGCTTGACGGTCAGCGTGCCGCCGTAGTTGATGGTGTAGTTCTGGTTTGTCGCGGTGAGGCCGGTGATCTGGGCATTCGTAACATTGTAGATGCCTGCGTCCAGATAGGTATCGGCGGTGACGCTGCTGAAGAGGTGCTGCAGATTGCTGCCGGACGTCGTGGTTGTGGAGTTGGAGTTTGACAAAGTGGACACCAGTCCCGTAATCAGATTGCCAAGATTGTTGACCCCTTCGCCATTGATGAAACCGTTGAGTTCCAGGACGTAGAAGCCTTTTTCCTCTGCAAGCTTCAACAAGCCATCTTCCGTTTGCTCATATTTGCCAAAGAAATCTGTCAACGCCTTATCGGTATCAGTATCTTTAAGAAGCGTATACCCTTCTTTGCCGCTATCATCTACCGGCTTGTAGAAGGAATACTGTTTCTTGCCGTCTGCTGTATACGGCACGCAGACATAGTAGCCGCGGGTGTTGAAGATATCGCCGTAGACACGGGTGCCGTAGAGGTTGGCGCTCATGTTCACCGGATTGATGACCAGCGTGGATTCGGGGTCCATGAAATAGCCGTGCTGCGGCGACCAGATGGAGGTGTTGTCGTAGGTGTACTCGCTGGAGACACCGTTGCTGGAAAGCTGGTAGTTGGACAGCTGCACATCCTTGCCGGCGTCACCGTCGAAGTCGGCACGGCCGTAGAGGTTTGCCACATCGTCGGTCTTGAGGTTGTGGGTGGTGCCGTCGTAGCTGAAATTGCGGCTCAGGGACGCCTTGTTCAGGAAAGCCGTGAGGAGCGGACGCGTCTGGTCTTCGTAAATGGTCCAGGTCTCATTGGCCGTGCGGGCTGCCAGGACCGCATTGAGTACCACTGTCGCAGCCGTACTTGACGAACCGCTCACCGGCGTCAGGACAATCTGCCGCGTTGCGGTGTCATAGGTGGCTGTGTAAGTATTCCCACTAATATCTTGGAATGTTCCATCGGCCTGTTTGGTATAGGCTGCTGTTTTGGAACGGCTGGATGTATAGGTAGTCTTGCCCGTAGCGGAATCCTTCGTCTCTTCCGTCTTAATCGGATAGATTTTGTTAATACTGTCGATAGAGCCCGTACCATCGGTGTAGAATGAGCCATTCGTACCGCTGGTGTATTCGTAATATATGGTGGACGAATCCTTATCGGTATCGGTCTTCTGCTGGACGCCGGGGAAATTCGTGCGCGTGCTGTCATGGCTGACATAGTATTTCTTCTTGGAACCTGTGACGTCCAGGGCATCGGTATTTACAATATTTTTGTCCTGCGCGCTCGAGGTGCCCACAGCTGTGCTGACATTCGAATACGTATTGCCATTGGCTGCGTCTTTCCCCGTAACATAGAAACTGTCCTTGATGAGGGATGCATCGTCTTTTGAACCAACTAATCCACCTGTCGTTATCGTATCCGTCGAACTGCCTGTTATCCTGCCGGCGTTGTAGGCCGAATCGATGACGGAGCCGGCGCTGTATTTCACAGCCGTCGTTCCAGATGTGGTTGTCATGCTGCCCACAAGGCCGCCGGTATTCTTGCCCGTGCCGGTGACATTGGCGTCTTTGTTGAATGTACGGTTAAAGTAATAGCGCTCTTTCGTAGATGGCAGTGATTCGGCTGCCTTGCCATCTGCGGTGACATAGATGCCGCCGGCGCCCTTCTGAGTGGTGCCGCTTGTCGTCTTCACAGGAAGGAAATAATAATAGGTGCGACTGCCGCTGTCATCTACGGTGAAGAAGCTGTAATACTGTGTCAAATCCTGATTACTGTCCGACACCTTTGCAGTGCTGTTGTAAGCATAGATTTTGGAATGGTCACTGGTATCTTCTATCTTGGCATTCTTTACAGCATCGGGTATCGTACCCTGCTCACGGAGCACCGTATTATTATCGGCATTGTAAACGTTTGACAGCGTGCCGCCTGTCATCTGGCCCACAAGGCCGCCGGTGTTATCGCCTGTACCTTTGATATTGCCGGCATTGTAGCTGGTATCGATGACATTGTTCGTGATGGGGGCATCTTTGACCGCTTCTTTGGTGGTCTTCCCGTCAGCATCCGTCGTCGTGGTCGAGCTGATATTGATATTGGTGACTGTCTTTTTGAAATCCGGTGCGTCTTCCAGATAGCCCACAAGGCCGCCGGTATTGGTGACGCCGGTGACTCTGCCGTAGTTGCTCTGCAGGCCCTCGGCCGTGATGCTTGTCCCGGCCTCACTTGTCGTGCCATTGCCGCGCGAAATCATTTTGTTATCATCATCAATAATCAGCTGGCTCGTCTTGGACAGCGGGGTATCCTCATTGGTGTTGAACACGCCGTACATGTAGATGCCTTTGGCATGGCCCACGATGCCGCCGGTATCGGTCGTACCTGTCACCTTGCCGGTGTTGTAGGTATTGGCATAGTTGTAGATGGCGCTTCCCGAGCCGGTGATGGTGCCGTTCTCCACATAGCCTGCAATGCCGCCCACATCTTCGGTACCGGAGATGTCGCCGAAGTTGCGCACATCGGTGATGGTGCTGTTATTCCGGAGCGTTCCGGCAATGCCGCCGGCTTTTGTTCCGCCTTTGACTGTCGCACTATTGGAAACATCCCACATGGAGCTGTTGTCAACGAGGCCGACAAGGCCGCCGATACTCTCACCCGTGCCGGTCACGGTGCCGGATGCATTGGACCAGCTGATATGGGAACCGTTCTTCAGTGTACCGGCCATTGCGCCGACATTGTTTTTGCCTGTGATAGAAACACCACCGAGATAAAGGTTCACAAATTCGGCAGAGTGATTGCTAGACTTATCTGCTACACCGACCAGACCCACATTGTCTTCATCGCGGCGGTTGATTGTGAGGTTGCTGATGCCAAAGGTCTTCTCACCGCTGAAGCCATCGATGGTGCCGGTAAAGGGCTTCGTGATGTCGCCGATGGGATCGAATCCCTTGCCGTCATTCCACTTGTCCGAGTGGATGTTTTTGATTTCTGTATCGTCAAGGTGCGTGCTCTGGAATTCATCGTAAGCCTGCTTGAGGGTTGGTTCCAATTTCGTGTTGCTGCTGATTGCCTGCTGCAGGGCATTGTACTGCTCCAGGGCTGTGGTTGCATTATTCAGGGCAGCCTTTGCTGTGCTGAACAAAGGGGTGTCATTCTTTAGCTGTACGGCTGCATTGCCAAAATTTTTCAGCACTGTTTCAGCTGCGGTAGATTTTTCCGTTACCTCATTCAGCATCTTGATGGCTGCATCCAGCTTACCGGTCAGGTTTTGCGCTTTGGCAGCGTCTGTCAGGTAGCTGCTGTAAATGCTCTTCGCATTTGACAAATCCGTCTTTGCACTAGAAAAAATGCCAAGAACGTTCTCTGCGTCCTCACCGGTAACTATGATGGGCTTCCCTGTTTTACTGTCTGTCGTGGTTACTGTGTCATCAGCAACCGCATAGTCCCGGCCATTGTATGTGACCCTGCCGGCCGTATCACTTGTGATGACCGCAGTGGTATCCCCTTTTGCAACGGTGCCTGTGCCGGTATCAGCCGACACTTCGCCTGTGGTAACCTTTGTTCCCGAAATCGACGCACTTGTCCCCTTCGTATTTGTATAAGTAACAACATCATTATTAGTGGTAATCTGATAGGATGTCGTTTCATTGTTGACAGTCGTGGTTGTCCCGTTTACGGTGATTGTATCGCCTGCGATGGTTCCCTTTTTGACACTATTTGTACCTGTCCCATCCTGAGCAACGTTCGTGGAAACGCCATTTGTCGTGACGGTCTTTGTACCGGTGGTGACGGAGCTGCTCTTATAGGTGACCGTATCCCCGACACTGCCATTCGTCACCTGATAGGTGATGTCATTGATCGCAATGGTGCCGGATGTGCCTGCGGCAGTGTCCGTACCATCGGTAATCGTGGCGGTATATCCAACATCCGACGTGCCTGCCGCTTTGGTGACAGTGTTGGAATTGGTGTTGGTGACACTGTTATCGCTTGTATGGGTGACGGTATGCCCGCCGATGTCGGCGGTATAGGTATTATCCTTGTCTGTAACAGTCTTTGCCGCCGTGTTGGAAGTCCGTCCGTCTTGATCGACGACACTCTTCTTGTCTGACTGGATGGTATACGTGCTGCCCGCCGTTTTGTCGGTGACAGTCGACGTGTCCTTTGTCGTGCTCCACTGCGTATTCTCTGCGCCCACTGTGCCATTGCTGTTGGAGAGAGTGGTACCATCAGTCAGTGCGGTGGTCGCTTTATTCTCATCCTTCGAATAGCCAATGGTGGTGCCGTTGACGGTCTTTGACAGATTGTTGTCCGCCTTGGTGCCGGTAATCTCTACGCCGTCTGCGGTAGACCACTTTTTCACGCTGCCGTCCGAATTCTTCGTGTAGAGAACGCCGTCATCGATATAGGAGTGTTCATCGTCCGTGGCGTTGATATCACGGCCCGGCACATAGCGGCCGTCAAGATTGCCTGTATTTTCATCTTCAATGTCCTGCAGCTGGTCGATATTGTTGACCAGGAGGGAGGTCGTAACGGTTGTCCCGCCATTGCCCCCATAGGACGTGCTGATTTTATTCTTGGCATTTTCTTCATTGCTCAGCTGATCGGCCGTTATGCCCGGGCCGTCTACGGACACACTGGTGCCGTCTGTATAGGCAGAGCCATCGATGTCAAAGGTCGGAATATTCTTGTAGTCGTGCTTGGTGTAGTATGTCACCGTGGCGCCATCGCCGGATTCCGTGCGGCTGACAGCAGCATTGACCCCCGGTTTCGTACTATCGCCATCAACCTGGTCTGCATTGGTGTAGATGCTGACGCCGCCAGCGCTCTGCATGACGGGCTTGCTGCTGTTCTCGCCGTGCGTGATGATGACACTGCCGTAGTCGTCGGCATCGCGGTCGGAGCGGATGTAGATCTTGCCGCTCATGCCGGAAGCACCGACGCCCACATTGAAGCCCTCAGCGCCAACGGAAGCGTTGGTGCCGATATAGGTATAATCCTTGGCGGTGAGTGTGGAACCGGTTTGGATTTCTACATTGCCATCAGCCACAAGATGGATGCGGTTGGTATAGCCGTCTTCCCCGGTGGTGTCAATGGCGATGGCATAGTCCTTGGGATCAATATTGAGCGACTGCAGGTTTGCCAGCACCGCTTTGACACCGGCATTGATAACCGCACCGCTCTGGATTTCAATTTTTCCTTCTTTGCCGCCACTGGCGAGGAATTGTTTATTCGTCGCATCGTAGCCGGTGGCATAGACACCAAGGCCTCCCACATTGACCTGTGCACCGTTCATGAAGATGACGCCGTTCGGGTTAATGAGGGCCACGTTGCCTGTGGCATTGAGCTTGCCGGCGATTTCAGACATCTTGTTGCCGCGCACGGCATTGACGAGCAGGTCAGCTCCGCTGTACTGCTTGATATTGACCGTGGCGTCCCTGCCGATGTCGAAGGTGCCCCAGCTGATAAAAGCCTTGCGCTGCCCTTTTTCCTGTGTGATGGTCATGACATGCTTTGCTGTATCACTTGCAACCGCCGCATGAGTTATATCCTTCTCATCGGTCGGCAAAGCGTTCACATCAGGTGCTGCCCATGCCATGGGATAAAGACCGCCCACCAGTGATAAGGTCAGGGCAATCATGCGCTGCAATTTTTTTATATCCTGCTTTTTCATCATTGCTGCCTCGCTATCTATTTCCTATCCTTGCTATTTCTGTATTCCTTTGGATGAAAGTGCTATCAGAACTGTTTGACAAGCCGCAGCCATACCGTATTGTGAACATTCCTGCCAAGGCTCTCGGAGTAATGGCTTCCAAGAGGCGCGGACCAGTCTAATTTACCGTACCAGTCCCGCGACTTCTGGTAGATGAGGCCCAGGCCTGCGCCGGCAAGATCATTCGTCTCATCGTCCATGATGCGTCCCGCATCCACAAAGGCTGTGGCTGTGAGGCCTGAACTGCCGAGCATGCGGCGCAGCTCCAGGGTGCCCAAAAGGCCGCTCCTGCCGCCTGCTTCCCCCTGCGGGAAGGCACGGACAGCGTCAGGGCCGCTGATGTAGAACTGCTCGGAGGAATCCAGCGGCGTCCAGCCATACTGGCCGCTCATGGAGACGTGCAGCTGCCAGCTGGGGTCTATTTCATGGATGTAGTAAAAATTCGCCAGGGACTTATGATAATTGCCGACGGCGTCAGGTGCGGAATAATCATTGCGCTTTATGTGCAGATTGCCGGCCACATGGCCCAGGGTGTAGGAGAACGAATTGAGGTCATCCCGGTAATAGCCATAAATATCGCCTTCCATGCTGTCGGATGTTTTCTCCGTGCCGTAGGCCCCGGACAGGATGTAGTCGTGGATGTCGCGATGGCGCAGGTTGATGGAGTAGAAATGGGACTCCCTGTAGGTACGGCGCATGGGAACGGAAATGCCAAGCTCGTAGGTATTCATGAGACCGTCGGCGTCAAGGTAGTCATACTGCCCGCCAAGCTCGTAGTTCATATGGCCTGCGGTCAGGTGCAGGCTGGCGCCGTCGTTTCCTACCGGCACGCTGTAGCTCATCTGGAAATTGTGAAGGTCGTGGGTGCTCGTCATGCCGGACAGCGAAATCCGGTCGCCCACCTTCGTCAGGTTGTTGTAGTGGTATTCCATGCCGAAGCGGTTGCGCCCCGTGGATTTGCTGCCGTAGCTGTCGTAGGACAGGTAGCCCCCCTGCCGTTCCAGGTCAAAAACCTTGAGCAGAAGATCAGCCGAACCATGGCGTCTGCCCGGCTGCATGGAGGCGGTGACCTTGATGCCCGGAATATCATTCAGTGTCAGCAGCGTCTTCTCCAGGGGCTGTGACTTGATGAGATGGCCGGGACGGATATTTTTGATATAGGAAAGCAGCCGGTCATCCATGAGGGAAGAGGTATTGTCTATCCGCAAATCGCCGATGCGGCCGATAATGACCTTGATTTTCAGGGTATTGTCGGAAATATCCTGCGCCGGTACATAAGCCACGGCGGTCATATAGCCATGGCGGCGCAGACTCTCCGTGACCTTCCGGGCAACGTCCTGCATGGCGGCAAAGTCCATTTCCCTGCCCAGGCAGGGCTGCATTTCGTCTTTTAAAATCGCTTTCACATCAAGTTCGTCGCAGAGATACTCCAGCCGGTCGATGTGAGCCTTGAGATCCCGGCTCCCCTGCTCTACAGCAGGAACCTTCGTGTCGATTTCCGGCTTTGCCTGCCACGGCGTGATGCGGCGCTCCGGCTCCAGTTCATTGAGGATACTGCCGGAGTCCGGCAGGCCTTTTACATCGATGGTGGACGGCTCCGGCGCCGCTTCTGCCGCCAGCGGCAGGGCCAGCAGGAAAGCCAGGGCCAGGCCCATTGTCCTATTCTTTTTATCACTGTTCATTCGCTTCATATAGTAACCCTTCTCCATTTTCATTTTTTCCGTGCCGCTTCCCTGTAACGGGGACACGAACCGTAGCAGCGCCGGATAACCCGTCTTCAGCAGCAGAATTTCCTGTCCCCGTTTATTCCGCCAAAGCACTGACGGTGAGCCCCGGAAGAGAGGACAAAACAAAAGGAACCACAAGAGACTTCCTGCCACGCTCTGCGCGGGAAGAAGCTCTTCCATGGTTCCTTGCAATTTCAGAAACGACCTGGTACAGTCCCAGGGATCTATTGAAAATAACTTTATAGATACGATTCATTATTTTCCCGTGAAAACGGCAGGTTCCCGTTGGCAATAATCAACGCACTGATCCCCTTCCGCTTCCGGTTTTAAAAAATCAAATCTCCGGACTGCGGAAATTTTTTTGAAACACCCCATGCATCCTGCCAGCCTGCCGTGCTTCAAAGTCCCTCCCTTACTGCTGATTATAGATATATATTTCATATTACTCTAGATGTTCCCGCTTGTATATGCAATGACGCTCCGTTTTACCACCCCCCGATTTTCAACCGGCCCCGCATGTCTTTTATTATCTTAAATAATGAATTATTTATAAAAATACGATATTATGTGGCTTTGTACAACATTTTGTTTTTTATATATTCTGCATAAAAAAATGACCGGGCCCACAGGTTGACATTATACAACTTTTTTATTAACGTTATATTATTTTATCTATAGCAGGAGGGGCCGCAGGGCGGCCCCGGGTTCAGAGGGTGGTGGACTGCCGCTTTGCGGAAGGAAAACCGTATCGCCGCGCCTGCGGCGGGAGGGGGCTTTATTTCTTTACCGGCTTTTTACGAAAAAAAGGTATAATAGAGATAAATATCCCCTGTGGTAGGAATAGGAAGGTGTATAGTCATGATGATTAAGCTTCTGTTTATTTCCCATACCGGAAGCGGCGAACCGCCGATGGCTGAGTTTATTATGAAGCATCTGGTGCAGAAGGCCGGGCTTTCGGAAAAGATTTATGTGTCCTCCGCCCGCTTCGAGAAGGAAGGGGCGCCGCTTTGCCAGGAGGGTCGGGATGTACTGGCTCTTCACGGCATCCCTTTCACCAATAAGAAGCCTCTGCCGGTGGAGTGGAGCACTTATGACCGGTTCAACTACATCTTCCTCATGGATAATCCCCAGGATCCCCGCCTTTTCAATACCATGGGCGGTGACGTGGACAGTAAGATTTCCCTTCTCTCCACCTACGCCGGCTGCGACGGCGGCATTGTGAACCCCTATAAGGGTGCTTCCTTTGAGGACGCCTATCACGCCAGCGAAATGGCCTGCAGCAAGCTTTTGGAAAAATATAAGGATTGGATTGAATAGGGGTCTTGCGGCCCCGGGTTCAGAGGGTTCAGAAGGTTCAAAGGGTTCAGAGGGTGGTGGTATCGCCGCTACCGCGGCGATGAGTATGTAAGCCGCTTCACGCCTCTTCAGTATTTATCAGCACAAGGCAGTAAGGTCCCCTGTTGTCTGTCATTACCATCTGCCATCTAACGTCTGACAGTCTGATGTCTAACCGTCTGCCAGTCTTCGTCTATCCCTCAAAGGAACACCATGAATACAAGAATACGCAATGCAGAGATTGCCAAAGAAAATGAAAAAATCATCCAGAACGGATGCTATGAGACAGCGGGAAAGATTTTTCCTTTTTCCCATCCCCTATTCCTTCTTCATCAGGCAGAAATCTATGAAATGGAAGCGCTGGAGGCATTGAAAGTAATGATGGATTCCGGTGATTTCCCTGTCCGACAGGGACGTATTTCCGTAACAGAAGGGGAGACCTTTGATGTTCCCGGAGAAGCGGTGCTGAATTTTGCCAACGCCTTTACCCCCGGCGGCGGGTATCTTTACGGCGCGTCTTCCCAGGAAGAGGCTCTCTGCCGGGAGAGTACACTCTATGCGTCCCTTACAGGCAAAAAGGGAATGGCCTATTATGAGGAGAACCGGCGGCGGCAAAGTATATACGGTTCTGAGTATATCCTTCTTTCTCCTTTTGTAGAAATCTTCCGAAAGGCCGACGGTTCCCTTTTCGGCCCGCCGCGAAAGACTGCTGTCATCACGGCGCCGGCCATCGATCTGCGGGGGCCGGCAGGCAGGATAGATACAGAGGAAATCGCTGCCCGTCGGAGAATGCGGATCGGGCACATCCTTGCCCTGGCGGCGGCAAAGGGTTACAAAACCCTCACCCTGGGCGCCTGGGGCTGCGGTGTCTTCCTGAATCCGGCTGATGAGGTGGCTTCTGATTTCTATAAGGTGCTGGTGGAGGAAGGGTATCGCTTTTATTTCGATGACATCGTCTTTGCCATTTACTGCCCCGGGGATAAGGGAAATCTGGAGGCATTCAGGGAGCGGTTTTCCTGCATCCTGAGAGCGAAAGGTTCTTCAATTTGACCGGCCTGTCGGCAAGCAGGTTCTGAGGATTCAGAAGATTCAGAGGGTTCAAAGGGTGGTGGATTGCCCTTCGGGCAATGTCCCATGTGGCCTCTCTGCCCAGCGCCCATAGTGCCCCCTGCTCCGGGGAAAAGGTGGTGGCGGCAGGCACCAAAGGGGGCCTGCCGGAAGGGTAAAAGCGGCTTTGCCTGCGTTTCATTTCCCTGCTTACCATTCTGCTGAATTG
>NZ_CALGPS010000217.1 GCF_937959425.1 uncultured Dialister sp. | reverse complement strand
CTTTCACCAGACTATACTATACACGCCGAACTGGCGCACAACCTAAGAACCTTCTGAACGTTTCTTTTATCCGAGGTTTTGCCATGAAAGAATCTATACAGCTTGATTTTCACTTGGATGATCTTCCCGAAGGAATATGCGTAATCACTGATAACGAGAAGGAGGAAATCCTTTTTGTCAATCAGTCTCTTCTTCGCATGTACAAATGCCGCAGCCGGGAGGAGTTTCTTTCGATTACCGGAGGGACGCTACGGGGGATGGTGGAGATTTCGGATTACCTGCCCCTTTCGGAACTGGAGCATTCCCGCGCCCACCCTCTGGGGGATGACCGGTTTTATGTTTCCTTTAACTGCCGCACCAGGGACGGCCATTTCCGGCGCATGGAAGGGGTGCTGTCCCGGTCGGTGCGGCAGGGAATGGGATCGGTGTGGGTGATGAGTGTGGTGCCGTCGAGGACGATTTCTTCCCTGGCTTACCGGGATACCCTGACCGGTCTTCTGTCTCTTTCGGTATTCCTGAAGAAGGCACTGGGGGCGGCGAAGAAGGATGAGGAGGATGGAATCTTCGGCGCCCATTATCCTATGTATCTCAATCTCACCAATTTCAAATTCTATAATGCGAATCATGGCCGGGAGGCAGGCAATCAGCTGCTGCAGAAGATAGCAGAAGCTTTGAAGCGGTATTTCCCCGGCGATTTGATGTGCCATCAGGAAAGCGACAGTTTCCTTCTTCTGGGTTCACAGGACCGGGTGCCGGAGGGGCTGGAAGCCATGATTCAGGAAATTGACCGGTATATCGATGATCCCAGTATCCGTCTGAAGGCGGGGATTTGCGATTTCGGAAGGAGGATTCCGCCGGTTTCCCTTCTTCGGAATGCCTTCGACCTGGCGAAGATTGCCTGCGATTCCATTAAATCCGATGCGTCTCGGAGCTGGACTTTCTATGAGGACTCCATGGGCACCATGCTGGAAAACCGGGCCTATGTGCTCCGTCACTTTGACCGGGCCCTTCTTGAAGGGTACATCAAGGTGTATTTCCAGCCGGTTATCCGCACTCTGACAGGAAAGCTCTGCGGCATGGAGGCCCTGGCCCGGTGGGAGGATCCGGACAAGGGGCTGCTGACGCCAAACATTTTTGTCCCGGTGTTGGAAAGTGCCCGCATTATTTATAAACTGGATCGCTACATTCTGGAGGCGGCGGCCCGTTTCCTGGCAGAGCGCAGGGAAAACGGCCTTCCTGTGGTGCCGGTATCGGTGAACCTGTCCCGGGTGGATTTCGAGGTGTCCAAGCCCCTGGCCATGGTGGAGGAAGTGGTGAAGCGCTACCGTCTGCCCCGTCATCTGATCCGCATTGAAATCACGGAGTCTGCCCTTGTAAAGAGCGAGAAGGTGCTGAAAGAGGCTATCCCTGCCTTCCGGAAGGCGGGCTATGAGTGCTGGCTCGATGATTTCGGCAGCCAGTACTCTTCTTTGAATGTGCTCCATGATTTCTACCTGGATGAGCTGAAAATCGACATGGCTTTCCTGCGCCATTTCAATGAACGGAGCAGGAAAATCATTACGTCCATCGTGGTCATGGCGAAAACCCTGGGCATCCATACCCTGGCGGAGGGGGCGGAAACGGAAGAGCAGGTGGAATTCCTCAGAAGCGTAGGCTGCGAGAAAATCCAGGGCTTCTACTATAGCCGTCCGAAGCCCTGGGCCGGCGTGGAAGATATGCTTCGACTAAGGCATATGGACATGGAGACGCCGGAAGAGGAAATCCTCATGAATAAGCTGGGGCTGGTGAATGTGGTGACGGAAGAGCCGGTGGCCCTCTACTTGGGACGGGGAAATGATTTGACCCTCCTTTACCAGAATGAAGCCCATGAGAAGAATATCCTTGGCGCATCCGCCCATACCACAGACGATCTCAATGGCTGCTTTGCGGATCCCCACTATCCCCTTCGGGAGAAATTCTTCTCCTTTGTACAGAGACTGCTCCTGCACCGGGAAAGGCAGTCCATAACCTTTGCAGATAACGGTTCCTATTACCAGGTGTCAGGACAGATTATTGCCGGCGACGAATCCCTCTATGTAGGCGAAACGTCGGTATACAGCCTTATGCCGGACAACCGGATGAAAACGGCGGAAGACTTTGACAGCCTCCTGAGAAATACCCTGGCCCTCTGCGATGATATCAGCCTGTACTATCCGAAGACCGGGAAATTGAAGGTGCTGGAGACGGTGAATCCCAATGCCAAACCGGGCGAAACCA
This sequence comes from uncultured Dialister sp., assembly GCF_937959425.1. Classification (GTDB taxonomy): domain Bacteria; phylum Bacillota; class Negativicutes; order Veillonellales; family Dialisteraceae; genus Dialister. The sequence continues at coordinate 2,617 of NZ_CALGPS010000217.1, read as the reverse complement.
TTTCAGCGGAAAAGGCTTTCCACGATTTCGCAGAACAGAAGGTGTATCCCGAAGACCGGGGCCGTTTCTTCGCCTTTATCCAGCCGGACAATCTGTACCGTCTGGGCAATGAGGCCAATGGATATGCGCCCTGCGGTATGTTCCGGGTGAAGGAAGAGAATGGAAACTACGCCTGGAAGGAGCTGCAGGCCTACATCCTCTACCGCACGGAAGAGAAGAATATCCTGCTCATTTTAAAAGACGCCAGCATTGAAAGAACCTGGGACAGGCAGGCACTGCTGGAAATTTTCGTTCATTCCTTCGGCATAAAAGAAAACCCCCGTCAGGAGACATGGAGAAAGAAGGCGGATGTCTTTAACGTTTTCCGGGAAAAGGCCCACATTAAATGGTTTGTCAAAGACAAAAATCGTCGCTTCGTCACCGCCAGCCGGGCCTTCCTTGACTACTACGACCTTTCCCTTTCTGACATTCAGGGCCGGACCGACGAAGATATGAAGTGGCATGTGGACAATATTCCCTTCCGGAAAATAGAAGAGGATGTACTGGCCCATGGAACAATAGCCCGCCATGTCATCGGCTCCTGCCTGGTGAAGGGGCAGCTCAAAACCATTGCGGCTACCAAGTTCCCTGTGTACCGGGGCAATGAAATCATTGGTCTGGCAGGCTATTTTCACGATATGTCCGAAGAAAAGGAACTGGGAAAAGAAGAAAGAGAAATTTCCATGAGAGACCGGGAGACCGGCCTTGCCTCCTATCGCGGCATGATGGCGGCAGCCCTTCGCTATGAGGACAATTTCCGCCAGCGGGGAGAAGGATACATGGCCGTTCTCATGTCCATCCCTGCCCTGACGGACATGGAAAGAGCCTATGGCAGGGCCGTCTACCTTCGCCTCCTCCGGAAGATCGTCCATATCCTCTCCGCCGTCAGTCCCGTCAGCGGCAGCCTTTCCCATATCAGCCAGGCCACCTTCATCCTCCTGGTGAAGAGCACCGACAGGGCGGATATGGAAAGGAGGCTTCAGAAAGCCGCCGATGACATCCATGCAGTGACGGAAGTGGACGGCGTGCCGGTGACACTCTACATGGACCATGCACTGGTGGTGAGCGGCGAATCCTCTACCATAGACAGCTTGCTGCAGCTTCTGGGCGCAAGAATGATACGGGCCGAGCAGAAGCAGACCATGGAAAACCTTGTTCTGGGAGACCATGTTTCCTTTGAAATGAAGAAATTTGACAAAGCCGACGAGCAGATCGTCATCAGCGACCCTGATACCTATGAAATCCTCTATGTGAACAAGGCCATGCTGAATAACTGCGGTCTGCCTGATGATTATAACTGGCATGGAAAGAAATGCTATGAAGTATGGGGCGAAGGTAAAGAGCCCTGCAGTTTCTGCCCCATTCCCCGCCTCAGAAATGACCGCTTTACATCCTGGGTATACCATAATCCCAGAAGCGGCATGGATTTCCTTATGAAGGATACCCTGGTGAACTGGAAAGGAAAAACCGTCCGTTTCAACATGGCCTTCTCCATGCAGACCTTCCTTACCCATTACCTTCATGAAAATGAAATCATCTACCGGGAAGTGCAGGCCAACGACATCATTGCCGCCGGCCTGGCAGAAAAAAATCCGGAAAAGGGCATCAAAAAAATGATGGAAAGACTGGCCCCCTTCCTGAAGGCCGAACGCATCCTCATCCTGGAAGAAGCGGGCGCCGAACTCCGCTGCACCTACGAATGGAAGCGGGAAGACCTTCCCTCCATGAAGGAAGCCCTGGCGCATGTGGTCATCGACAACATCCGCCCTTTCTACGACTGCCTCTTCAAACAGGAAATCGTTCTTAACAATGACGCGATCCGGTTCTCCAAAGACCTGGGCATGAAGAAAATCTATGTGAAGGGCATCAAGCGCCTTGTGGCCGGCGCCCTCACCCTGCATGGCAGGAAACTGGGCTTCATCGAAATCGTGAACCCCGCCCCCGAACGCTGCGATGGTGGCGGCATGCTTCTCAGCACCCTCACCAAAATCTTCACCATCCTCCTCAGGAACCGGGACATGATGAAAGAAATGTACACCCTGGGCCACACCGATGAACTTACCGGCGCCGGCAACCTTCGGGCCTTCGAAGAATGGGCAAAGGCCATCCCCGACGGCGCCAGGGCATCCTTCTTCTACTGTGACATAGATAACCTGAAGAAAATCAACGACAGCGAAGGCCACCACATGGGCAACGAAGCCATCAAAAACACCACCGGCGCCATCGCATCCCAGGTAGGCCTGAACCACACCTTCCGCCTGGGAGGCGACGAATTCCTGGCGGTGGAAACAGACCTGGACGAAGAAGAAACGAACCTCCTGGCCGAAGCCATCCGCCAGGGCTTCCGCGAAAGAAAAGTGGCCGTCTCCCTGGGCAGCGCCACCTTCACCGCCCCCTTCCCGCCCATGGAAGAAATACTTACCGTCATCGACGGGAAAATGTATGAGAATAAGAGAGAGAGGGAAGGGTAAAGACCGGCGGTTTGACGCGCCTGGCGGTGCAGGGGTAAGCGTAGAGAGGTTTTATTCTGTCCCCTGAATAGGGGAAAGTCCCGCGAAGCGGGATAAGGGGTGGCCGC
>NZ_CALGPS010000216.1 GCF_937959425.1 uncultured Dialister sp. | reverse complement strand
AGGAGCTGCCCGATAGGGCTGAGGATAGGCCTTTGCGCAGCAAAGGCGCCGCCGTGAGGCGGATTTTCACGAATGTACCATATTAGGCCCCATTGGGGACTCGGATTTTTGAGGGGAGCACTGATTCAGCCTAAGAATCAGATTTCATAAGCATTTTGGCTCAATACTGCGTCATAAGCCTCTTTAAATAGCTTTGGCTATTCGCGTCGGCTTATTCCTTGTAATGAACCAAAATGCAAGAATGAAATCTGATAACGACTGAATCAGCGCGCCCCTTACGAAAATCCGCTATCATCCGTCGCCTGACGGCGCCACCGTCGGGCATTAAGGTGTTCGCTTTATGTGCAGGCTATGCTCAAATAAGAGCCCGACTCAGAAGCCCTCTGCAGGGCTTCTGTCTTCCAAAGGAAGAAGGCTTTTGCCCTCCGTCCTGCAGCACTGGTGGCACAAAGGATAATTCTGTAACGCTGACTTTGTGTTCATCGCCCCCTAAAGGGGAAACGACTCACTATGATTTGTGCGTCGCTGGCGCTCCTTCAAATCATGTTCGCTGTGCACCGCAGGGCGATACCACAACCCTCGGCCCGAAGGGCCATCAAACCTGAGAACCCTCCGGCCAAAGGCCGGTCAATCTTAAGAACCTTTCCCTCTGAGCCGCCCTATGAACCTATTTTCCCCTTCTCTCCGCAATGGTGAAGAAATTTTCCAGGATTTTCTTTCCTTCCGGGGTCATGATGGATTCGGGGTGAAACTGGAGGCCGTAGGTGGGGTAGTCTCTGTGCTCTACGGCCATGATTTCGCCGTCTTTGGTGCGGGCGGTGATTTTGAGGCAGGGTGGCATGGTGGATTCTACGGCGGCAAGGGAGTGGTAGCGGGCTGCTTTGATGACGGGGTCCATGTCTCTGAAGAGGGGGCTTTCGGTGTCAAGCTGTACGTCATAGGCTTTGCCGTGTACCAGTTCTTTGGCGTAGGATACGGTGGCGCCGTAGCATTTGCAGATGGCCTGGTGGCCCAGACAGACGCCCAGGATGGGGAGGGTGGGGCCGAAGTGGCGGATGGCGTCGATGCAGATGCCTGCGTCTTCCGGCCGGCCGGGGCCGGGGGAGATGAGGAGGGCGTCCGGTTTCATTTCTTCCAGTTCTTCCACGGTGCAGGTGTCGTTCCGGATGACTCTGATGTCCGGATAGAGGCTTCCTGCCAGCTGGTAAAGATTGTAGGAAAAGCTGTCATAGTTGTCGATGAGTATAATCATTTGTCCAGTCCTCCTTCTGCCAGATGAATGGCGTTCACTACGGCTTTGGCCTTGTTGATGCATTCGTGGTATTCGTTTTCCGGCACGCTGTCGGCTACGATGCCGGCACCGGACTGGACGCAGACGATTCCGTTTTTCTTGTAGGCCAGGCGGATGCCGATGCAGGTGTCCATATTTCCGGAGAAATCAAGGTAGCCGATGGCGCCGCCGTAGATGCCCCGCTTACGGGATTCCTCTTCCTCGATAATTTCACAGGCCCGAAGCTTTGGCGCGCCGGAGAGGGTGCCGGCGGGGAGAACGGCGTCGATGACGTCCACCGCATCTTTGCCGGGAGCAATGGTTCCTTCCACTGTGGAGCCGATGTGCATGACATGGGAGAAACGGAGGATGTTCAGGTATTTTTCCACTTTTACGGAACCGATGCGGCTCACCTTGCCCAGATCGTTCCGGCCCAGGTCTACCAGCATATTGTGCTCTGCCAGTTCCTTTTCATTGGAAAGGAGTTCTTTTTCCAATGCCCGGTCTTCTTCCTCCGTCTTTCCTCTTGGCCTGGTGCCGGCCAGGGGATAGGTATGGAGGATCCCGTTTTCCATTTTGCCCAGGGTTTCCGGGGAAGCGCCGGCGATTTCCACATGGTCGCTGGTGAAATAGAACATGTAGGGCGAAGGATTTTCCATGCGGAGCACCCGGTATACGTCAAATATGGAGCCGCTGGCTCTGGCGGTCAGGGGATTGGAGAGGACTACCTGGAAAATGTCGCCTTCATAAATGTGGCGGCGGGCATTTTCCACCATGGTGCTGTATTCTTCCATGGAGTGGGCGGGCTTGAGCTCTTCATCCAGATGGAGGGGCCTGAATACCGCTTTGGCTCCGCTTTTCAGCAGTTCTTCCATTTCATGAAGCTCCTTTTCCGCCTGGCGGTAGGAATTGTCTATGTCCTCTGTGGATACGCCGGTGATGAGGATGATTTTCTGTTTGTAGGCATCAAAGACAACCAGCCTGTCAAAAAGCATGAGGTCCACATCGTTGAAATCGGCATTGTCCTCGTGGGCGAGCTTCAGCGTAGGTTCTGCATATTTGATGTAGTCGTAGGAGAAATAGCCTACCAGGCCTCCGGTAAAGGGAGGGAGGCCTTCCAGTTTGGGGCTTTTATAATCGGCAAGAATCTTCCTGATTTCTTCGCCGGGATGGGTGACATCTTTCCTGATGATTTCCGGATGCTCTCCTTCCGCACCCTTCGTAATGGTGAGATGGCCGTTCAGGCAGGTGAGCTCCAGGGTGGGATCATAGCCCAGGAAGGAGTAGCGGCTCCAGGGCTGGTTATTTTCCGCGCTTTCCAGCATGAAGCAGTGATGGCTGGCGGCGCGGAGGGTCCGCATGACTTCGATGGTGGTGAAACGGTCCGCCATGATTTCGCGGCAGACGGGAATTCTTCTGTAATCACCGGATTTGCTGATTGCTTTGACTTCCTCTAGTGTTGGATACATAATGACCTCCTTATGGAAGCAGACTCTATGGATGAATCAGTGCTTCCGCATCTGCCGGGACGTAAAAAAATCCGCCCATGGCAGAAATAACTCTGCCAAGGACGGATTCAATCCGCGGTGCCACCTTGTTTCACGATATCGTGCTCTTTGCGAGATACTATCATATCTCCGGCAGCTAACGCGTGCCTCACGTTGCGGGATACTCTGTCATCCATTTCGCCGCACCCTCAGCGGTCCATTTGGCAGGCTGCCTTTCCATCCATTCTCACCAGGTAGGACTCTCTTTGGGCGCATTTCCTGCTTTGATCTCCGCTTCAACGGTTTCTTGATTAGAAGATTATAACCTTGCGGACTTTTTGTCAAGGGGATGCATGAACTTTTTTATTCAGGATAAGAAACCCATACATAGGGAAGGCCCTTTTCATCATGGTGGACGCCGATGATTTCAGGCATGAAATCGGGAAATTCCCTGCCGTAGGCCTCCATGAAGAGAAAATAGGAGAGCACGTTTTCCGTCCATTCTTCACCGGCGGCAAGGGCCACAATGCCCGGTGGATAGGGGAGGATATCTTCCAGGGAAATATGACCGGCAGCTTCCTTTAAAGGCAGTTTTTTTCGTTTTCCTCTGATGAAATGCTGCCGTGCCTCAAAGGGGGTGAGAGGACGGGGCGGGAAATCTTCTTCTCGGAAAAGGGACTGCTGCAGTTCTCCGGCTTTGTGGGAGAAGAGGAAATCGTGGAACCGGCGGCAGAAATCCTGGAGCCCCTCACCGGGCAGGGCCTTGATGGAGGGCATGAAGCTTCCCATCGGGATGTTCCGGAAATAGGCTTTTTCAAACTCTTTGAGGCAGTGGACAAGGTACTTGTATTTCTTTTTTGTATCCCCCGGTTCTGCCAGCAGGAGAAGGGTGTAGAAATCAGATTTCTCCGGTGTAATCCCTCTGCTTTCCAGATAGGAGGAAAGCAGAGGCGCCGGAATGGAATGCGCCCGCTTTTCTGAAAAGGTGCCGGTGGTGAGAAGAACTTTACAGGGATCCAGCAGGGAAGCGCCGGCGGAAGGACCGTCGAAGCCGTGCCACGATTCATCAGGGGACAGGGAGAAGAAGGCAGGATCCTCCATGATGGAAGATGTTTTGGCTGCTTCCCATTTTCTTCCGTGCACAGAAGGCGGGAGGAAAGGGGTAAAGAGGGTGGTTTCCTTCAAAATGGCCTTCTTCAGGCGGGTGGCGGCGCGGAAGGCTTCCTGCCATAGGGCAGTACCCTTTTCCTTATGGATGAAAGCATTCATTTCCAGCCCCGCCAGCAGTGGATAGTAAGGGGAGGTGGAAATGTGCATGAGGAAGGTGTCATTCATCACATCATAGGGAAGATAATAGGGCTTATTTTTGATATGGCTGTCCTTTTTGTGAATCTGGGAAGTCATGGAAAAACCGGCGAGCTGCTTGTGCACCGACTGGGTGATGAGGATGCCCGGTGCCTCTTCAGACAGAGGAAAGGTGAGGACCGCAGCGTCCTTCAGGAGAGGAATGAAATTCTCATAGCCGCCCCAGGCATCATCGAAGAGAATGTATTCGCAGAGATGGCCGATTTTTTCAAGAATCTGCCGCACATTGGAAAAAAGGCCGTCATAGGTGCATATCTGCAGGCATGCCAGCCGGAAGGGACGCGCCTTTTCCAAAAGCTCCGGACGGACTTTGCGGATTTCCTCCCGCAGGTGTCCTTCTTCCATATACTTTGGCAGAATGGGGCCGATGACGCCGGAATCATTGCGGCAGGAAGAAAGATATACCGGCAGCGCCCCCGCCTCAAGCAGCGCTCCCTGCCAGGTGGACTTATGGTTGTTCCGGTCAAAAAGCACCAGGTCCCCCTTTGACAGAAGGGCATTGGCGCAGATACGGTTGGATGTGGAAGTGCCGCCCAGCACAAAGAAACAGTCGTCGCTTCCCCACACGGAAGAAGCAAGGCGCTCTGCCTCTCCCGAAATCCCTTCATGGGACGACGGGTCGCCGATGGCGGAAGAGGAATCGGAAATATCCGCCCTGAACATGGCATCGCCCAAAGCAGCGGTGAAAGCTTTCCCTTCTTCCGTCAGGTTAAAGAAGCGCCCGCTGTGGTGGCCAGGGGTATCAAAATCATCACGCTTCCTTTCCGCCTCCGCCAGCAGGGCGGCGGTAAAAGGGGGAAGGGAAAGGCTTTGCAGTTTATTTATTTTCATACTTTAAATCTCCTTATGAAGATTATTATATCGTTTCCAAAGACAGGTGCCAACAGAAGGAAAGGGATATCCCCGATGAACATTCTGCATCCTGTTTCCTTCCATTCCCATGTGTGTTACTATGTATAAAGCATGATGGGTGAGTGTGCCCTTTCATCAATTCAAGGCTATTAAGGCAGGGAGAAGACATGGCGGAAGCAGCAGAAAATTATCAGGTGAATATTCCACTTTTTGAAGGGCCTCTGGACCTTCTTCTTCACCTGGTGACGAAAAACAGGATAGATATCCATGATATCCCCATCCACCTCATTACGGACCAGTACCTGGCTTACCTGGAGTCTGCCCGGCAGTTCAATCTGGACCTGGGCAGCAGCTTCTTTGCCATGGCCGCCACCCTTCTTCTCATTAAATCCAGAATGCTCCTCCCCGAAAAACGGCGGGAGGAAACGGATGAGGCGGAGGATCCCCGGCAGGAGCTGTCCCGTTCGCTGGAAGAGTTCAAGCGGATGAAGGAAGTGAAAGCCCGGATCGAGGCCCTGATGGAGGAGGAACGGCCTTACCGTATGAGGGAGCCGGAGGTGTTTAAACGGGCGGTTTTCCAGGGAAGGATTTCCCTCTCCCGCCTGCAGGCGGCATTCTACTCTCTTTATGATTCCCTGGCGGAGGAAGAGGAGAAGTGGCTTCCTTCGGAAGAGGTGTCCCTGGACAGGGAAATGGAACGGTGGGAAAACCGGCTGGAAAGGCAGGATTTCCTGGTTATGACTGATTATTTAAAGACAATGAAGACAAGACTCCGCCTGGCGGTGGCTTTCCTTGCCCTTCTGGAACTGATACGACAGGGGAAAGTCCTGATTGAAGATTCGGCGGAAGGTTTTGTTGTCAAAGGAGGCAGTGTATGAAAGGTGCAGCGGCCCTCTCGCCCCTGATAGAAGCCTTTCTCTTTGCCCGGGGCACGCCCGCATCCCTTGAGGAGCTGGCGAAGGCGCTGGGGGAAGATACGGTGAGCGTGGAAAAGGGGCTGGAATACCTGAAGGCCCGTTACGATAAAGAAGAATTCGGCATTACCCTTCATCGTACGGGCGGCGGGTATACTCTGGCCACCAAGAAGAAATATGACAGCTGGCTTTCCTCTCTTCTGGGAAAGCAGACGCCCCTTTCACCGGCGGCTATGGAAACGCTGGCAGTGATTGCCTGCAGGGAGCCGGTGACCCGGGTGGAAATCGAAAAGATACGGGGTGTTTCTGCAGGACGGGTGATTGCCCTTCTCATGGAAAAGGATCTGGTGGAAGAAAGGGGAAGGCTGGATGTGCCCGGCCGTCCCATTCTTTACGGCACCACCAGACGGTTCCTGCAGGCCACGGGCCTGAATGATGTAAGTGAATTGAAAACACGTTGGTCCGGCAAGCCGGATGAAGGAGAATTATTTTGAAAGAACGTTTACAGAAAATATTAAGCCATGCGGGCATCTGTTCCAGAAGAAAGGCGGAAGAGCTGATCCAGGCAGGACAGGTGAAAGTGAACGGCCGGGTGGTGAAGGAGCTGGGGAGCGAGGCGGATCCGGTGAAGGACCGCATCGAAGCCCTTGGCACGGTAGTGAAGCCGGAAAAAAAGAAATATTTCCTCTTTTACAAGCCCGACAGTGTTATTACTTCTGTTTCCGATCCCCAGGGAAGACGGACGGTGATGGACTATTTTCGCACCGTGCGGGAAAGAATTTTCCCGGTGGGACGGCTGGACTATCACTCCGAAGGCCTCCTGATTATGACTAATGACGGAGATCTGGACTATATTTTGACCCATCCCAGCCATGAGGTGACAAAGACCTATGAGGTCACGGTGCGGGGACGCTATTCTCCCAAACTGGCAGATAAAATGTCCCGGGGTGTCCGTATTGACACAGGAGTGACAGCGCCCTGCGAAATCGAAGTCCTGGGCTATGATAAAGAAAAAAATAAAACCAGGGTCAGGATGGTGCTGCATGAGGGAAAGAACAGGGAAATCAGAAAAATGATGGCTGCTTACCATTACCCTGTTTTTGAACTGGTGAGAACGGGCTATGCCTTCCTCACCATGGAGGGCCTTTCCCGTGGCAGTCACCGCCGTCTTACCAGCGAGGAGGTCAGGAAATTATATGAACTCTACCGGTAAAAGGATTGCAGTTATCGGCGCCGGCGTGGCAGGCCTCATGGCTGCTGTCACCGGTGCCCATGAAGAGGCGGAAGTGCTCCTCTTTGAAAAAATGCCCAAGGTGGGATTAAAAATGGGCATTACCGGCAAGGGACGATGCAATCTGACAAACAGCGCCCCTATTATGGATTTTATTTCCAAAACGCCGGGAAACGGGAAATTCCTCTACAGTGCCTATGAGAAATTCAACAATGAGGACCTGCTTTCCCTTTTCCACAGCTGGGGTCTTGCCACCAAGGTGGAAAGGGGCGGCCGCGTATTTCCAAAGAGCGATGATGCCCAGGAGGTGCGCCACCTTTTCATGAAACTTCTTCGCAGTGAAAAGGTGGACCTTCATCTGGAAGAACCGGTACGCCATATCCTGCAGAAGGACGGTGCTGTCGGCGGCGTGGTGACTGATAAAGGAACCTATAGAGCGGACGCGGTGATTCTGACCACCGGCGGCGCCTCCTACCCCCGCACCGGCTCCACCGGCGACGGATATGCCATGGCCCGGGAGCTGGGTCACAGAGTGACGGCCATCCGGCCTGCCCTGATTCCCCTGGTGTGCGCCGAAAGCTGGCCCAGGGAGCTGCAGGGCATATCCCTCAAAAATGTAACCTTTTCTGTAGATGGAGGGGGAAGACGGAAGGGAGAGGAGTTCGGCGAAATGCTTTTTACCCATTTCGGCGTTTCCGGCCCCATCGTCCTGTCTCTGTCCGATAAAGTTTCTCTCTGGCTCTCCCAGGGTCATGAGGTGAAAGGGGCCATTGATCTGAAGCCAGCCCTCTCTTTGGATGTACTGGATAAAAGGCTCATCCGGGATTTTGAAAAATACCATCTGAAGCAGATGGCCGGGGCCCTGGTGGATCTCATGCCCCACCGGATGATCGACGTGGTGCTCTCTCTCTCGGATATTCCAAGGGATCTTCCGGTAAGTGATCTGAAAAAAGGAGACCGCCTCAGGCTGGCCGGTGTTCTTAAGCATCTGCCTTTGACCATTACCGGCACAAGGCCCCTTGCAGAAGCCATTGTTACTGCCGGCGGCGTATCGGTGAAGGAAATCAATCCCTCCACCATGGAGTCTAAAATCTGTAAACATGTATACATGGCAGGAGAGGTGCTTGATATCCATGCCTTCACCGGCGGATATAATCTGCAGGCCGCCTTCTCCACCGGTCATCTGGCCGCTCTGTCGGCTGTAAAGGAGTTATCATGAAAAAATTATCGATTGCTATTGACGGACCTGCGGGGGCAGGAAAGAGCAGCGTTTCCAAAATCCTGGCCGCAAGGCTTGGCTATGCCTACCTGGATACAGGCGCCATGTACCGGGCTGTGACCTATGAAGCGCTGGAAAAAAAGCTCACTAAACCGGACGAAATTACAGCCATGACGGAAAAACTGGACATGGAAGTGCACCCTGATAAGGACGTAATGCATGTCATTGTGGACGGCAGGGACGTGACACCCTATATCCGCACGCCGGAAGTATCAGGCCATGTGTCCGAAGTTTCCGCCATCGGCGGCGTAAGGACGGCCATGGTGGCTATCCAGCGGAAACAGGCGGAAAAGGGGGGCATCGTGCTGGACGGACGGGATATCGGCACCACTGTGCTTCCCAAGGCGGATGTGAAGATTTTCCTCACCGCCTCCGTTCATACAAGGGCGGTGCGCCGGTTTAAGGAGCTCACCGAAGGCCATCCGGAAATGACTATGGAAGATGTGGAAAAGGAAATCAGCCGCCGCGACTACCTGGACAGCCACCGGGAGATTTCACCCCTGAAGCAGGCGGAGGATGCGGTGCTTCTGGATAACGGGGACTTGACCCTGGAAGGAACGGCTGAAGCCATTATCCAGGTATGCCGCCGAAAATTTCCCGGCTTTGACGCCTAGGAGGCACTATGGGATATAAAATCATAAGGGCGGTGCTGAATTTTATTTTCTTCGGGATTTTCAGGCTTCACGTGGAAGGAAGGGAGAATGTGCCTTCGAAAGGGGCCATTATCGTGGCGCCCAACCATAAAAGTGACTGGGACCCGCCCCTCATCGGCGTGGCCTTCGACACAAGAATCATCCATTACATGGCAAAGGAAGAACTTTTCAAAAACCCCATTTTCGGATGGATTATCCGCCAGTTCGGTACATTCCCGGTCAAGCGGGGTGCCGTGGACAGAACAGCCATCCGTCAGGCTATCCGGGAGCTGAAAGCAGGAAATCCCCTGGGCATTTTTCCGGAAGGTACAAGAATCAGACGTGACGGGCTGGGACGGTTTCATTCCGGCATGGCATCCCTGGCATTGATGACAGGCACCCCTATCCTGCCGGTGGCAGTTATCGGATCCCGGTACCTGCCTCACAGGAAGGGCCCCCTGGCCGTCCTTATCGGAAAACCGGTGCCCGTAAAAAAAGAGCGGCCTACCGATGAACTGGTGGCAGAACTGAATGAAGAAATTAAAGGGAAAATCCAGCAGCTCATGGATGACTACCAGGCAAAGATTTCCTGAAAACAGGGAAGCGGGAATTATGGGATATACAATCATCAGAGTCCTTTTGGATCTTTTCTTCTTTCATATCCTTCGCCTTCATGTGGAAGGGGAGGAAAATATCCCGTCCAAAGGTGCAGTCATCATAGCAGCCAATCACAAAAGCTATTTTGATCCACCTCTGGTGGGAGTTGCCTTTCATAACCGGCGCCTCAGCTACATGGCCAAGTCGGAACTCTTTAGGAATCCCCTCTTCGGCTGGCTCATCCGAAAACTGGGAGCTTTTCCGGTGAAGAGAAACAGCGCTGACATGGGAGCCATTCGTCAGAGCGTACGGATTATCAAGGGGGGAGAACCTCTCTTAATATTTCCGGAAGGCGGCATTGTTCATGGCAGGGCACTGTCCCGATTTCATCCGGGCATGGCCTTTCTTGCCATTTTGACCGGTACGCCGGTGATTCCTGCTGCCATTATCGGCTCGGAACCGCTTCCCAAAAGGAAAGGGAAACTGGCGGTGCTCATCGGGAAACCGGTGGAAGTAAAGAAGGCAAGGCCCGATGATAGAAATACGAAGGAACTGGATGGGCTGGTGAAGGAGCGGATACAGGCTATGATAGATGCCTATGAAAAAGGAAACAGTGTACCATTTCTTTAAAATCCGATTTCATGAGCTATTGATTTTTTTTATTGGATAAGCAAAAGTCAGACTATAACAGATAAAGGAACAGGAAAATTCAGTATGGAAATTTACAGAGCAAAGGTGATGGGATTCTGCTACGGCGTGAGAAGAGCGCTGAAAATAGCCGAAAAAGCCGCAGATTCCGGCATAAAGGCTGTCACATACGGACCCATCATCCATAATCCCCAGGTGGTAGGGAAACTGGCTGACCGGGGGATTCCTCCGGTAGACAGTTTCGACGGACTCACCGATGAAACTGTAATAATTCGCTCGCACGGAGTGGGGCCTTCGTGCTATAATATGCTTAAGTGCAAAAATCTGGCCCTAATGGACGCAACCTGTCCCTTCGTCAGAAGAAACCAGGAGATGGCTCATCAACTGGTGGAGGACGGAAGAGAGGTTATACTCATCGGTGAAAAGAGACACCCTGAAATGAAGAGTGTGGCAGAATGGGCGGTGGGACATTCTTACCAGGTAGAAACCATGGAAGATGTAGATGCACTCCCGCCACTGGAAGAAGCCTATATAGTCACACAGACCACATTTTCAGCTGTCTTGGCCGACCGGCTTGTCAATGCTCTGGAAAAGAAGGTGAAAAACCTTCACGTCAACAAATCCATTTGTGACGCGACCATGCAGCGGCAGCAGGCGGCTCGTGAGCTGGCGGATAAAGTAGATGTGATGATTGTCATAGGCGGGCGCAACAGCGCCAACACCTCAAGACTTGCGGAAATCTGCAGGAACGAGGGTACAAGGACATATCATATCGAAACGGCTGGGGAACTAAAACCGAGCTGGTTCCACAGTCGGGACAAGATTGGCATCACCGCCGGTGCATCCACACCGGACTGGATCATAGAGGAGGTAGTTTGTATTATGGAAAACATGAAGGAAATGCTGGATCAGGAGGAAATGAACCTGGATGTACACAAGGGCAGCGTTGTAGAAGGTAAGGTAGTAGACCTTTACGACGACAAGGCTTATATCTCTTTCGGATATAAGACAGAAGCTGTTCTTCTGGCACATGAATATTCCTACCCGGCACCGGCATCCCTGAAGGATGTGCTGAAAATCGGAGATACACTCCGTGTACAGATTGTCAGCGGAGTTAAGGAAGACAGCACCATTTACGTATCCAAGATTAAAGTTGACCGTCTGGCAGACTGGGATGTAGTGGAAGAAGCATTCGAAAAGGGTGAACCGGTAGAATGCGAAGGCATTGAAGCTATTAAAGTTGGTCTGCTCGTTCAGATTAAATCTCTCCGCGGATTCATTCCCCTGTCCCAGGGCGATCTCCGCTTCGTTCATTCCCTGCAGAACCTGGTAGGCAAGACTTTCCAGGCTAAGATTCTGGAAGTGGACCGCGCTAAGAACAGACTGGTTCTGTCCCGTAAAGCAGTTCTGGAAGATGCAAGAAATGCAGAAATGGATGAAATCGAAAAGGCTTATGAAAACGGCGACGTTCTCAAAGGCACCGTGAAGAAGATTATGCCCTACGGCGCATTCGTTGGCATCAACGGCGTAGAAGGCCTTCTCCACATTTCCGATATTTCCTGGAAGAAGATTGCAAAAGTGGAAGACGTTCTCAAACCGGAACAGGAAATTGATGTAAAGATCAAATCCTTCGACCGCGAAAAACAGAGAATTTCCTTCAGCCACAAAGACTGCCTGCCCAACCCCTGGGAAACCGCTATCCATGATCATCAGGTAGATGATATTGTGGATGCCAAGGTAGTCAAGATTCTTGAATTCGGCGTTATCGTAGAACTGGACGACGGCCTCACCGGTCTCCTCCACATCAACGAAATGACCGATGACCACAACAAGAAACCCGGTGACATCTGCCAGGTAGGAGACAATCTTAAAGTCCGCATCATCAACATTGATGAAGGCCGCAGAAGAATCTCCTTCGCACTGGAAGAAGCTCCATCCCACGAAGAAGCTCCGGCTGAAGAATAATAGACAAATAAAAAGCTGCCCTGCGGGGCGGCTTTTTTATTGGGCGGAAGAGGGCCCAGTTGAGGTGAATGATAGAAGCCTCAAGACGGACAGGAAACTGCAGGCGAAAGGTTTCCTATTGTGATGATTGGTCATGGCGTCATGTGGGAAAGAAAACTATGGGCGAATAGTTTCCTATTGTGGTGAGCAGCTATGGCGTCATGTGGGAAAGGGAACTATGGGCGAAAAGTTTCCTATTGTAATGAGCAGCTATGGCGTCATGTGGGACAGGAAACTGTAGGCGAAAGGTTTCCTATTGTGATGAGCAGCCATGGTGTCATGTGGGATAGGAAACTATACGCGAACAGTTTCCTATCGGTATG
>NZ_CALGPS010000215.1 GCF_937959425.1 uncultured Dialister sp. | reverse complement strand
AGTTTTTAATGCCGCCTGTCGGCTGTGTGCCTTTGGCAATCCCCCCTCGCCACTGCGTGGCCCTCTCCCGCCCCGGTGGGAAGCGTGTCACTGGATTCTCAGTCGTCTATCGACTCCCTGCGAATCCAGTTCCCTTGCCACCTGACAAGCAGGGGGGCGCAAGAGAGTATATAGGCGCTCGCCACCCACCCCTTAGACAGGGGTGGGCAAGGACGTTACGTGCTGACCTTCCCGCCGGACACGGTCATTCTGAGCCGCAGGCGAAGAATCTTGGTGAGTGCCGCCAGTGACTCATCTGCCTGTAAATACCAGTCGGCGGGAATTAGCGACCTGCGGTCGCTCCCCCTTATCCGACTTCGCCGGACTTACCCCAAGGGAAGCGTGTCACTGGATTCTCAGGTCGCTGACGCTCCCCTACGAATCCAGTGACATGCTTCCCACCGGGCAAGGTGGTGGCGCCAGCCATCAAAGGGGGGATGCATTTCCGACGCCCGCAGGGCGGTTGTATGGTTTTATACAAACTGGCGCCTTCTATCAATTCATAGGCGCCCTACAACAACCCTCACGGCCGCAGGCCGTGTCAAACTTAAGCCCCTTAAGAACCTTCGGCCCATCGGGCCGTCAACCCTCAAGCCCTAAAGGGGCTTGTCCATCAAATCAAAAAAGCACCGCTTCCGCGGTGCTTTTCTTGATGCTTTATTATCCTTTATGATGTTCAATGGCTGCTTTCACCAGTCCTACGAAGAGGGGGTGCGGACGGTTGGGGCGGCTCTTGAATTCGGGATGGGCCTGGGTGGCTTCGAAGTAGGGGTGGTCTTTCAGTTCGATGGTTTCTACCAGGCGGCCGTCGGGGCTGGTGCCGCAGATGGAGAGGCCTGCTTTTTCCAGTTCGGGACGGAGGGCGTTGGATACTTCGTATCTATGACGATGTCTTTCGTATACGATTTCCTGGCCGCCGTAGAGTTCTCTGGCTTTGGAGCCTTCGGTGAGTTTGCAGGGGTAGATGCCAAGGCGCATGGTGCCGCCTTTTTCGGTAATGTCTTCCTGGTCGGGCATGAGGTCGATCACCGGGTACGGGGTTTCTTCGTCGAATTCGGTGGAGTTGGCACCTTTCATGCCGCATACGTCACGGGCGAATTCGATGACGGCGCACTGCATGCCCAGGCAGAGGCCCAGGAAGGGGATGCCGTTGGTGCGGGCATAGCGGATGGTGTCGATCTTGCCTTCTACGCCGCGGTAGCCGAAGCCGCCGGGGACTACGATGCCGTCGATGCCTTTGAAGACTTCCCGGAGGTCCGGTTTTTCTTCTTCCAGCACTTCGGAGTTAATCCAGTG
This sequence comes from uncultured Dialister sp., assembly GCF_937959425.1. GTDB lineage: Bacteria > Bacillota > Negativicutes > Veillonellales > Dialisteraceae > Dialister. Next base: position 7,167 of record NZ_CALGPS010000215.1, on the reverse strand, counting down.
GATGTTCACTTTGGTGCCGAAGGCGTATCCTGCGTGGGAGAGGGCTTCCACTACGGAGAGGTAGGCGTCGTGGAGTTCCACGTACTTGCCTACCAGGGCGATGTCCACGGTCTTGTCGGCGGAAAGGATGCGGTCCACCATGGCTTTCCAGTCTTTCATGTCGCAGGGGCTGTCGTCCAGTCCCAGTTTTTCCAGGGCAATGCGGTCAAGGCCTTCTTCCTGCAGGAGGAGGGGCACTTCGTAAATGCTCTTGGCGGTGAGGTTGTTGATGACGGCATTCGGTTCCACGTCGCAGAAGAGGGCGATTTTCCGTTTCATGTCGTCGGGGAGGGCCTTCACCGTGCGGCATACGATGATGTCCGGCTGGATGCCGATGGAGCGCAGTTCCTTGACGGAGTGCTGGGTGGGCTTGGATTTCAGTTCGTCCGCTGCTTCGATGTAGGGCACCAGGGTGACGTGGATGTAGAGTACGTCATTTCTGTTAGGTACGTCTTTCTTCACCTGGCGGATGGCTTCCAGGAAGGGGAGGGATTCGATGTCCCCTACGGTGCCGCCAATTTCGGTGATGACGATGTCGGCGTTGTCGTTTCTGCCTACCCGGAGGACCCGGTCCTTGATTTCATTGGTAATGTGGGGAATGACCTGGATGGTAGAGCCCAGGTATTCGCCCTTTCTTTCCTTGTTGATGACGGACTGGTAAACCTTGCCGGTGGTGACGTTGGAGGCCTTGGACAGGTTTTCGTCGATGAATCGTTCATAGTGGCCCAGGTCCAGGTCTGTTTCGGCGCCGTCGTCGGTGACGAATACTTCGCCGTGCTGGTAGGGGCTCATGGTGCCCGGGTCGATATTGATGTAGGGATCGAATTTCTGGATGGTAACCTTGTATCCTCTGTTCTTCAGAAGTCTGCCCAGGGATGCGGCGGTAATGCCTTTGCCCAGGGACGAAACAACGCCGCCGGTTACGAAGATGTATTTAGTCATGGGACCTCCTTATGAAATGGTTGACTCAATGGGAAAAATCTATCACATATGTTCCGGTGCCGAAAGCCCCAGGATATGAAGGGCATGGACCAGGATATACTGTACGGCTGTAATGAGGCCCAGTCTGGCCTTGGTGGTTTCGCTGTCTACGCCCAGGATCCTGCATTCCCTGTAGAAATGGTGGAAGAGGGCGGCCAGTTCATAGGCATATTTGGCAATGCGCTGGGGCGCTCTTTCCTGGGCGGCGCCGGCCACGAGCTGATGGTAGTTTTCCATCTTCTTGATGAGATCCAGTTCGCATTCTTCTGTAAGTTTTGTGAAATCGGTGTCTTTAAAGCTCTTGTCCCAGGAAACGCCGGCTTCCTTCGCCTGGGCAAACAGGCTGTGGATACGGGCGTTAGCATACTGGATGTAGTATACCGGGTTTTCGTTGGAGTGCTTCTTGGCCAGGTCGATGTCGAAGTCCATCTGGGAGTCCAGGGTGCGGGCGCAGAAGAAGTAGCGGGCTGCGTCGGTGCCTACTTCGTCCATCAGTTCCCGGAGGGTGACGGCCTCGCCGGTACGTTTGGACATTTTCACCGGTTTCCCGTCCCGAAGGAGGGTGACCATCTGGAGAAGCATGATTTCAAAGTCGTCGGGGTTGTAGCCCAAAAACTTCATGGCGGTCTTCAGACGGATGATGTAGCCGTGGTGGTCGGCGCCCCAGATGTCGATGAGCTTGTTGTAGCCCCGGCGGATTTTATTTCCTACATAGGCGATGTCGGAGCAGAAATAGGTGGGCACGCCGTTGGTGCGGATCACCACCCGGTCCTTGTCGTCGCCGTTTTTGGTGGTACGGAGCCACAGGGCGCCGTCCTTTTCATACATATTGTCTTCGTCCTTCAGTACCTTCAGGGCTGCATTCACCTGATCGGGGTACAGGGACTTTTCGGAGAACCAGTTGTCAAAGTCCACATTGAAATCGTGAAGGTCTTTCTTCAGAGCGGCCAGCTTTTCCTTCAGGCCCACTTCCTTGAAGATTTCCAGTCTTTCCTTCTCGTCCATGTCCAGGTATTTCTTTCCGTCCCTTTCCAGAATGTGGCGGGCGGTTTCCACGATATCCTGGCCATGGTAGCCGTCATCGGGAATCTCGGCGTCAATGCCGTTCAGCTGGAGGTAGCGGGCGTTGATGGATTCGGCCAGATGGTCGATCTGGTTGCCTGCATCGTTCACATAGTATTCGGACAGCACATCATAGCCGGCAGCGCGGAGCAGGTTCACCAGGGCAGAGCCGTAGGCAGCGCCCCGGGCATGGCCGATATGAAGGGGTCCCGTGGGGTTGGCGGAAACGTATTCCACCAGGACGCGGTCCTTCTTGTCCTTCGGCAGGTCGCCGTAGGAAGGGCCGGCTTTCAGGATATTCTTCAGTTCGCTGTAAACCGTGTCCCTGGCAAGGAAGAAATTAATAAATCCGGCACCGGCGATGTCCATGCGGGTCACCAGAGGCGTATCCATGTGCTTCACAATGGATTCCGCAATCATGCGGGGTGCCTTATGGGCCGTCCGGGCCCACTGCATGGCCGCATTGGTGGAATAATCGCCGAATTCCTTTTCCTTCGGCACTTCAAGGCGCTGTACCGGGGCATAGTCCCCTTCCGGCAGCTCGCCGGCAGCCACAGCGGCATCCTTTGCCTTTTCAATAAGTTCTTTCAGTTCTTCTCTGACTTCCATGAATATTCCGGATCCTCTCGAACATCAACAATAATTTCATTCAAATGGGTAAACAGACCTTCCAGCTCCACATCGTAGGAAAGGCGCATGCGCCCTTTGCCATGGACGATGGAATTTTCAATCTCACGGGTAACCACGGTGATTTTCATCATCCCCATGGGCGTCACATAGCCGGACTCCGATTTCTCTCCCAGCCGGTATTCCTGGTTCTGCAGGAAACTGCCGTCCCGGATGAGATTGATGTGGTCAGCATACATGCGGAGGGTAGTGGTGGTGCCTTCCATGCCCGCCAGCTTCGTCTCCCGGTAGGTAATATACTGCATGTCCCCGTCCTCTCCGTAAATACCCGGAGTTTCCAGGGAAATGGTCTCGTCCTTTCCGTTCTCGTCCCGCTGCAGGGAAGTCAAATTAATAATGACATGCTTTTCCAATACCCTTCACCTCCCCGGTCCATAAAATATCTACTTTATTATATCATAGATAATCCCATTCTTTTTCATAAGAATTATCCAAATACAAGACTACTCATTATACCATGGGGAAAAAGGGAGTGACAAGAGGGGGGGACGGGGCTTCGCCCCGAAGGTTGTGGGGAGAAAGGTTCTCAAGTTTGACCGGCCCGTTGGGCCGGAGGGTTCTTAAGATTGATGGGCCTACGGCCCAAGGGTTGTGGATTGCCCATGGAGCCACTGCGTGGCAGGGTTCAGAGGGTTCAGAAGGTTCAAAGGGTTCAGAAGGAAAGGTTGACGCCCGCTATGCGGGCGAAGGTTCTTAAGGTTCTTAAGTTTGACGGGCCTTTGGCCCGAGGGTGGTGGATTGCCGCTTCGCGGTGCACAGCGAACACATTTTGTAGGAGCGTCAGCGACGCACAAAATGTAGTGAGTCGTTTCCCCTTTAGGGGCAATGGAGTTTTTAATGCCGCCTGTCGGCTGTGTGCCTTTGGCAATCCCCCCTCGCCACTGCGTGGCCCTCTCCCGCCCCGGTGGGAAGCGTGTCACTGGATTCTCAGTCGTCTATCGACTCCCTGCGAATCCAGTTCCCTTGCCACCTGACAAGCAGGGGGGCGCAAGAGAGTATATAGGCGCTCGCCACCCACCCCTTAGACAGGGGTGGGCAAGGGCTGTACGCGCTGAACTTCCCGCCGGACACGGTCATTCTGAGTGCCAACGAAGGATGACAGGTGGGAGGCGGGAAGTCTGATGTCTGAACGTCTGACGTCTATCGTCTCTTTCAGGATTACGCCCCAAAGATAAACAGATTGCCGCCCCACTACCTGTCCTCTTTGCTTTTTCCCCTGAAAAACACTACACTAAAGGCAGAAGAGTGAGCAGCATATAGAAAGGAAGTGCTTTTTATGGATACCACCTGTATGGCGGCGGGGCTTTTCCCCCATCCGCCCATCATGATTCCCGAAGTAGGCGGCAGAGAGCTTTCCCGCATGGCCCTCACCGTGAGGACAGAGGAAGAAGCCATGAAACGCATGGTTTCCGAAGGCATAGATACGGTAGTGATTATTTCTCCCCATAACCTCTGTTTCTACGACGGTCCCGCCCTGTTTCTGGCAGATACCATTTCCGGAAGCCTTTCCGCCTTCGGACGGCCCGACCTGTCCATGACCCTCACCATAGACCGCATGCTGTCCGAAGCCATCCTGAAGGAAGCAGCGCCCCTCATCCCCCTCCACCGGGTGGATGAAGCCGAAGCCGCCCGATACGGCAAAACCCTTGTCGTGGACTGGGGCACCTTTGTGCCCATGTACTACCTCCTGAAAGCCGGATTCCAGGGACGGGCAGTCATGCTGTCCCCCTGCTTTTCCAATTATGAAATGAATGAAATCCTGGGCACCATTGCAGAGCGCTCCGCCGCCAAACTGGGACGCCGCATCGGTGTCATCGCCTCCGGCGACCTGTCCCACAAACTTACGAAGGACTCTCCCAACGGCTATACGCCCAAAGGCATCCTTTTCGACCGCGCCGTGATGGATGCCCTGAAAAGGCGGGACAAAAAGCCCCTCACCTCCATGACTCCCGATTTCATAGAAGAAATCGCCATGTGCGGCCTGCCGTCGGTGTACTTCCTCTTCGGCGTCCTGGGGAAAAGAAAAGCAGCCATGCCCTGCTTCTCCCACGAAGGCCCCTTCGGCGTAGGCTACGGCGTGTGCCTCTACCTGCCTGAAAATGAGCTGGAGAAAGAAGAAATTCACGATGAACGGGTGGAGCTGGCCAGAGAGAGCATCCGCTATTTTCTCGAACACGGCAAAATCATGAAGACTCCTTCCTCCCTTCCTGATGAATTCAAAGGAAGAGCCGGCGCCTTCGTGTCCCTCCATGAATTCGGCGCCCTCCGCGGCTGTATCGGCACCTTCCTCCCCTGCTATGAAAACGTGGCGGAAGAAATCATCCACAACGCCAAAGCCGCCGCCTGCGACGATCCCCGCTTCCCGCCCCTGGCGAAGAGAGAGCTCCCGGACCTTACCATTTCCGTGGACATCCTCTCTTCCCCCGAGCCGGCAGACATCTCCGGCCTTGACGCCAAAAAATACGGCGTCATCGTGGAAAAAGGCGCCCGCCGGGGCCTCCTCCTGCCGGACCTTGACGGCGTAGACACGCCGGAAGAGCAGATTGCCATTGCCAAAAGAAAAGCAGGCATTGGGAAAGATGAGCCGGTCAAGCTGTATCGGTTCACGGTGAAGAGGTACTATTGACGCGCCCTGAAGGGCGCGAGGGTTCAGAGGGTTCAGAGGGGAGCGCCCTTTGGGCGCAAAGGGGCGCGGCTGGCGCCGCAGGTTGTGTAGAAGGGTTGTGAGAAGAAAAGGTTCTCAAGTTTGACCGGCCTACGGCCGGAAGGTTCTTAGGTTTGACGGGCCTGCGGCCCGAGGGTTGCGGATTGCCGCTTCGCGGCAATAAGTTTTTAATGCCGCCTGTCGGCGGCATAGCTCGCTGCGCTCGCCCCCTTGCTTGTGCACATCCTGCATAGGATGTGCAAGTCAGCCAAAGTTGGCGCCTAGCCTGCCCATTAAGGCGCCTTCCTTTTGTCTGGCTGACCATGAAAGGCGGCCTGCTTTACTTTGAGTTTCTTTTCTATTCTTACCCTCATCCACCCCCTTCGCCACTTTGTGGCCCTCTTCTCCACGGGAAAACATGTCACTGGATTCTCAGGTCGCTATCGCTCCCCTACGAATCCAGTTCCTTTGCCACCCTAAAGGGGACGCAAGAGTTTGTGCCAATAAAGTTATTTGTGTCATTTCTATGTTCATCATTCTGCTGAAATTGGCCGACTTCGTCGGCCACCCCCTATCCGGCTGCGCCGGACTCCCCCCTATTCAGGGGGGAGAATAAAACCACTCTACCCCTTCCCGCAGAGTCATGTGGCACACTGTTCAGCGCCCATAGTGCCCCCTGAACAGGGGGAAAGGTGGTGCCGCAGGCACCAAAAGGGGGGTATTTCCATCGCGCCGCAGGCCCGGTTGTATGGTTTTCGCTGCCTCAGGCAGCATTTATACTCATCGCCGTTAGGCGATACCAAAACCCTCAGCGGCAAAGCCGCTGTCAAACATAAGAACCCTCGGGGCGAAAGCTCCGTCAATCTTAAGAACCTTTTCTCTCCCTTCTGAACCAGCCCGCTCTGTGGGCGGAACCGGAGCCGCCCAGGGCGACAGCCCGATGGCGGCTTGAACCCTTTGAACCCTCTTACATTCGGAAATACATGCCCGCACCCCATTTGACACAAAAGGAGGTTTCCATGGAATGTGCATTTTATGACAAAGAAAAAAGCGGCACCTGTCTCTGCCGCCTCTGTCCAAGGCGCTGCACCATTCTTCCTTCCCAAAGGGGCTGGTGCCGCACCCGGTGGAACGACCACGGCACGCTGAAGGCTCTCACCTACGGCCTTGTCACTTCCGCCGCCCTGGATCCCATAGAGAAGAAGCCCCTTTCCTATTTTCATCCCGGAAGCGTTATCCTCTCCCTGGGCAGCTGGGGCTGCAATATGAACTGCCTCTTCTGCCAGAACTATGAAATTTCCCAGAAGGAACCGGAAAGCCGGAAGGTTTCGCCCCAGGATGTGCTCCGTCTGGCCCGCGCCCTCACTGCCGAAGGAAATATAGGCGTGGCATGGACTTACAACGAACCCACCCTTTCCTTCGAATTCATCCGGGACACAGCGCCCCTGATCAGGAAGACGGGCCTTATAAACGTGATGGTTTCCAACGGCTTCATCAGCAGCGAAGCCCTGGACGTCCTCCTTCCCCTGATCGACGCCTGGAACATCGACCTCAAAGGCTGGAATCCCGATTTCTACAAAAACATCTGCGGCGCCGCCGGAAATCCGGTACGGGAAACCATCAAAAAAGCAGCGGCCGTTTCCCACGTGGAACTCACCAACCTGGTCATTCCTGATGAAAACGACAATCCCCGGGAATTTGAAGAAATGGCCCGGTGGATTGCCTCCCTCTCCCCAGCCATCCCCCTCCACATC
>NZ_CALGPS010000214.1 GCF_937959425.1 uncultured Dialister sp. | reverse complement strand
CCGCCAAGCAGGACTTCGTCCCTGCAGACGTTAAGAAACTGAAAGACATGTCCGGCCTGCCGGTCATCGTCAAGGGCATCCAGTCTCCGGAAGACGCGGACATTGCCATCAAAGCCGGCGCCGACGGCGTATGGGTCTCCAACCACGGCGGCCGCCAGCTGGACGGCGGCCCCGCCTCCTTCGCCGTGCTCCCCTCCATTGCCGCCGCAGTCAATCACCGGGTACCGGTCATTTTTGACAGCGGCGTGAGAAGAGGAAATCACGTATTCAAAGCCCTGGCCAGCGGTGCCGACCTGGTAGCCATCGGCCGCCCCGTCATCTACGGCCTCAACCTGGGCGGAGCCGAAGGGGTGAAATCGGTATTCGACCACTTCAATAAAGAGCTTGCCATCACCATGCAGCTGGCAGGCACAAAGACCATTGAAGAAGTTAAAGAGACAAAACTGATCTGAACATAGTAAAACCGGGCAGCACCAACTGCCCGGTTTTGTTGTGGAATAGAGCCACCTGCCGGCGGCGGGTTCAGAGGGTTCAAAGAGTGCAGAGGGTTCCCTCCCCCATTTATTGTGCCCCTGCTCAGCGGGGTGGCAAGCGAACGTGGTTCGTAGGGGAGCGAAAGCGACCTGAGAACCACGTGAGACGCTTTCCTGTGGAGAAAGGTGGTGCCGCAGGCACCAAAGGGGGCGAGCGCAGCGAGCATATATACTCATCGCCGCCAAAGGCGGCGATACCACCACCCTTGGGCCCGCAGGGCCCATCAAACCTCCGAACCTTCGGGGTGAAACCCCGTCAATCCTAAGAACCCTTTGCGCCCAGAGGGCACAATCCTCACTAAATAATACCGGTTGGCGGGAAGTCTGATGTCTGATAGTCTGACGTCTGAGGTTCTCCGTGCTTTCGGGAATACATCCCACCGGCAGGCAGTCATCGGTCAGCGGAAAGCGGACAGCCGACCCCTGTCTCACTTCCCCACTGTCTCACTTTCCCACTAGTACACTAGCGCACTAGAACGCTAGAGCATTAGAACACTAGTTCACCAGCCCACCATCCCACTATTTCACCATTCCTTCCGGAAGTTCCATGCGATCACGGCGCCGGCCAGGAGGAAGGCCAGGGCGGTGGACCAGAAGACGGAGGGGTAGCCCATCCAGCGGGCCAGGGCACCGGAGCAGACCGGGCCGGCCACGTTGCCCATGAGGAACACGCTGGACACCACGCCGAAGACGATGGCTCTTTTTTCAGGGGGCACGGACTTGGCTATAATGGTATTGGTGCAGGGAGCGATGAGGCCCATGCCCAGGCCCGTAATGCCCCGCCACACCCCAAGGCCGGGGACGGTGGTCATGAGGTACTGCATAATAAAGGTGAAACCCACAAAGAAGGTGGCTCCCACCAGGATGCGATGGGGCCGGATGTATTCCGTCAGCCGCCCCACGTTGAGGGACATGACGGCGCTGCAGCCGCCGGAAATGAAGATAATGAATCCCACCACCGTGGCCACCAGCTCCGTACTGCTGCCCATCATCTGCCTGATATAAAGGGGCAGGATAGGGCCGATGCCGGTGATGCCGAAGTTGCAGAGAAACTGCATGAAAGTCATCATGCGAACCCTGGGGATTTTCATGAAATAGAGAATCTGGCTCCAGGTGGAACTTTTTTCCTTGTCCGCCCCCTTCCGGTGAATGGCAGGAAGGAAAATACGCACGGAAAGGAAACAGCAGAAAGCCAGGAAGGCAAAGAAGAAAAAGGGCATGCGGTAGCCGAAGGTATCGGCTATGGTTCCTCCCAAAAGGGGACCGAACATAATGCCCATCACCATAGCTGCCTGAAAATAGCCCATGGCCCAGGAGGTCTTATTCTCCGGCGTCACGGACACCACAATGGAAAGGCCGATGGGCACAAATCCTCCCACCAGCCCCTGGGCCATGCGGAGGAAAAGAAGGTGCCAGGGACTTGTCGCAAATCCCTGGAGCAGGGAAGACAGGGTCACCGTAAGGAGCACCACCGACATCACTGCCTTCGGCCCCCGCCGGTCCGCCTGAATGGACCAGAAGGGAGCGGAAAAGGCAATCATAAAGGGCGTCACCCCTACGATAATTCCTGCCCAGAACGCCGCCTCCCCGGGATCTGTCAGCCCGATTTCAGAAAGAAACAAAGGGAGGAAGGACATGACTCCCACCATGGAGATGCCGGCGCCCACCTGGATCAGGCAGGCAAGATACACGATGGATTTCCAGTTTTTCATGATTTCCTCCTTTCTTTTATTGAGGCCTGCGGCGTGAGGGTTCAGAGGGTTCCCCCTCTCTTATTGTCCCCCCGCTTCAGCGGGGGGAAGGTGGTGCCGCAGGCACCAAAGGGGGGCGGGCCAGCGGCCCGCAGGCAGGTTGTGTAGAAGGGTTGAGGAAAAAGGTTCTTAAGATTGATGGGCCTTAGGCCCAAGGGTTCTTAAGTTTGACGGCGCCTTTGGCGCCGAGGGTTGTGGATTGCCCCACAGGGGAAACGACTCACTGGATTCTCAGGTCGCTAAAGCTCCCTCACGAATCCAGTTCGCTGTGCACCGCCTATCGGCGGCAATGATTATAAAGTCAGCGTTACGGGTCTTGTCTTTGTGTCATCGGTGGTACATGACGAAGTGTTACAGCCGCCTGATGGCGGCGCCTTTGCTTCGCAAAGGCCTATCCTCACCGCTCCGCGGAGCTCCTTCCAGAAGAAGGAGCCTGCGTGCTTACCCTTTGTGTCTTCAGTAATGCATACCGCAGTGCCAAAGCCCCATTCCTCTTGCTGTCGGGTATACCGCTCACCAGCTCACGAGCTCACTAGTACACTAGCCCACTAGTACACCAGTACACCAGCCCACTACAAACTATGCGGTCCTTTCCACACTTTTCCTTCCGCCAGGTAGCGGATGGCTTCTTCCAGCCGTTCGGCGCCATAGACGAAGTGGTTGCCTTTGTTCATCTGGAAGACCGTTTCCACGCCCTCTTCTTTTAAGATTTCCTCGATTTCCAAAGTGGCGGATTCCACCTTTGCCATGCGGGGATTTCCTGTTTTCTTTTCCCTGTCCCCCAGGGAGAGATACACCCGCTCTATTTTTTCCGGCAGGGGATGGGCGCCCATGAAGTCGGTGAAACCGTCGAACCAGAGGGAGCCGGAGATGGAGGCGGCGCCGTCCAGGGTGTGGAAGAGGGCCGCCATGTAGAGGGTAAAGAGGCCGGAGAGGGAAATGCCTGCCAGCATTCTTTTTTCCATGGGCCTGTCCAGCAGGGCTTCGGTTTTTGGAAAGAGGGAGGTTTCCAGCTGTTCCATGAAGGGGCCTGCGCCGCCGGAAAAGTCTTCTTCTCCTTTAAATACCTTCGGCGCCGGCCAGGGGGAGAGGTCCCGGTTCCAGTCCATGCCGCTGATGGCCACCAGATGGATGGAAAGTTCTTCTGCCAGATGGCTCACTTTTCCCACCACCGGCTCCGGTTCCAGGATGTAGAGGATCCGCCCTGCCCCCGGTGCTTTGTACAGTGTCACGTCCAGCCTGCCGTCCTGAAAGGTCATGGTTTCCATGATTACCTCCCTTTGAAGTCGGGTTTTCTCTTTTCAAGGAATGCGGTAATGCCTTCCTTGAAGTCTTCGCTCCCGGAGCACTGGGCCAGGTACACCGCTTCCTGTTTCATGTAGTCTTCAAAGCCTTTGTACATGCTTTCAAACATGAGCTTCTTCATGTTGCCGTAGGCCAGAAGGGGGCCTTCCGTCAGCTTTTCTGCAAAAGCCATGACCCGGGGCATCAGCTCTTCCCTGGCAGTCACTTCCTTCACCAGCCCGATTTCCAGCGCTTCCTCTGCTTTTACGGGGCGGCCGGTGACGAACATATCGAAGGCCCGGTGGCTTCCCACCATGCGGGGCAGGAAGTACACGCCGCCGGTGTCGGGGCAGAGGCCGATGCCTACGAAGGCCTGCAGAAACTTCGCATTGTCCGCGGCAAAGATGAAATCACAGGCAAAAGCCAGGTTGGCCGCGCCGCCGGCAGCAGCGCCTGATACGGCACAGATAATGATTTTACTCATTTTCTTCATGTACAGCACGATTTCCGACAGTTTTCCCGCCAGAGGCGCCATAGATTTCTTTGAAAAATCCGGTTCGTCGCAGTGATCCTTCATGTACCGGATATCACCGCCGGCGGAGAAAGCCCGCCCTGCGCCGGTAAGCACCAGCACCAGCACCTCCGGATTTCCTTCCGCTTCCTTCAAAGCCTCTTCCAGTTCTCCTGCCATAACCAGGTCCAGCGCATTCAGGGTAGGCGCATAATCCAGGGTAATGGTTTCAATCCCCCCTGCAAGGGATGTGTGAATTCTCTGATAAGCCATGACTGCCTCCTTTGGAAAAAAATGAAAATATCTTCTTATATTATATCATTAATAAAAGCGCCCCTTATAGAAATATCTTCTCCGCCAGAAAAGCCCCCAGCGCCACCAGAAGGATGCCGCAGGCCAGCTGGGCGAAAATGTAGCCCAGCCCCTCCAGCCACCGCCCGGCGGCCCAGAACTGCAGGGTCTCGTTCATGAAAGAAGAAAAGGTGGTGAGCCCGCCCAGAAATCCGGTGATGAGAAAAGCCGCCGCCCCGGGGAACGGATACACCCGGGAAAGAAGGACGCCCAGCACACCTATCAGAAAGGAACCGGCGCCGTTCACCGCCAGGGTGCCATAGGGAAAGGCCGTCCCCGCCCAGCCTGCCATCACCAGGGTAGTCATGTACCGGCACAGGGCTCCCAGCGCCCCGCCGGCTGCCACCAGTAAAGGATACACATAATTCATGATGATACCTCCATAAAAAAATCTCCTGCCCCCTGATGAAATGGATCCATAAAAGAACCATATTCCAGGAGGCAGGAGTCATCATCTCAAAGAGCATTCGGCCTTCGCCCGGCGAACTCCATCGCCGTTTGCGGGTTTTATTGTACCACAGGAGAGAGGGAATGGAAAGGGGCGAGAGGAGGAAGGGGGTCGGGGCCTGTGGGCCCCGAGGGTTCTTAAGGTTCTTAGGTTTGACGGCGCCTTTGGCGCCGAGGGTTGTGGTGGCGGCTGACGCCGCAAGTAAAAAGGGGCACGGCTTCGCCGTA
>NZ_CALGPS010000213.1 GCF_937959425.1 uncultured Dialister sp. | reverse complement strand
AAGCGTCTCACACGATTCTCAGGTCGCTACCGCTCCCCTACGAATCGTGTTCGCTTGCCACCCCTATTCAGGGGGGAGAATAAACTGCTCTACGCTTTCCGGTAGAGTCATGTGTCACATTGGCAAGCGTCCATAGTGCCCCCTGAACAGGGGTGGCAAAGGAACTGGATTTGTAGGGGAACAAAGCGACCCGAAAATCCAGTGACATGCTTCCCTTTGGGTAAAGGTGGTGGCGCAGCCACCAAAGGGGGTGCCTCTTTTCCCTCGCCCGCAAGGGCGGTTGTATGGTTTTATCATAATGGCGCCCTTTATTTTTTAAGTGGCGCCCACCTTCCCCTTTGAACCTTCTGAACCAGCCCGCTTTTAGCGGGCCGAACCCTTTGAACCCTCACGCCTGCAGGGCGTGTCCATAAAGGCCAACAGTCGATAGCCCCATGTCTTCATAGGAATGCAAAAAAGCTGTGAGGAAATGCAGGGCATTTCTTCACAGCTTTTTTAGATTATTTGGCAAAATCGGTGGCTCTGGTTTCGCGGATAACCACTACTTTGACCTGTCCCGGGTACTGCAGTTCTTTTTCGATTCTTGCTGCAATATCGTGGGCCAGGATGGTAGACTGGTCTTCCGACACCTTTTCCGGTTTCACAATGACTCTCAGCTCGCGGCCTGCCTGGATGGCATAGCAGTTGTCCACACCGGGGAAGGATTTGGCAATGTCTTCCAGTTTGGTGAGACGTTTGATATAGTTTTCCAGGGTTTCGCGGCGGGCGCCGGGGCGGGCAGCGGAAATGGCGTCGGCTGCTGCCACCAATACAGATTCCACGCAGGTGGCTTCCGTGTCTCCGTGGTGGGAGGCGATGGCATTGATAACTTCCGGCGGTTCATGATATTTCTGGGCCAGTTCTACGCCCAGTTCCACATGGGTGCCTTCCTGTTCACGGTCTACGGCCTTGCCGATATCATGGAGGAGGCCTGCCCTTCTGGCCAGTTCCACGTTGGCTCCTATCTCACCGGCCATAATGCCTGCGAAATAGGAGGTGTCGATGGAGTGCTGGAGCACGTTCTGGCCGTAGCTGGTACGGTATTTCAAACGGCCCAGGATTTTCACCAGTTCCGGATTCATGCTGCGGATACCGCATTCCATGACTGCCTGTTCACCGGCTTCACGGATGGCTTTTTCCACATCTTTCTTTGTCTTGGCCACCACTTCTTCGATGCGGGCAGGATGGATGCGTCCATCTTTTACAAGGCTTTCCAGTGCCAGTCTTGCCACTTCGCGGCGGATGGGATCGAAGCAGGAAAGGATGACTGCTTCCGGTGTGTCATCGATGATAAGATCTACGCCGGTCAGGGTTTCGATGGCGCGGATATTCCGGCCTTCACGGCCGATGATACGGCCTTTCATTTCTTCGTTTGGCAGGGATACTACAGAAACGGTGGTTTCCGAAACCGTATCTGCAGCGTTGCGCTGGATAGCGGCGGCAATGATTTCCCTTGCCTTCACATCAGCGGTGTTCTTGGCTTCTTCCACAGCACTGCGGATACGGACTGCCTTTTCGTGGGTCAGTTCTTCATCCACTCTGGAAAGAATCATGTCCTTAGCCTGTTCGCTGGAGAGCTGGGAGATTTCTTCCAGCTTCTTCTGCTGCTGTTCATAGAGACCGTTCAGTTTTTCTTTCTGCGCTTTTACCTGGCTTTCCTTCTTGTCCAGCTGGGATTCGCGCTGTTCCAGATTGCCGCTCCTCCAGTCCAGATTGTTCTCTTTCTGGACCAGACGCTGTTCGTACTTCTGCAGTTCATCACGGCGCTGTTTGTTCTCCTGTTCCACGTCTTCACGAAGCTTATGGATTTCTTCGCGGGTCTGTACAATGGTTTCCTTTTTCAGCGTTTCCGCTTCTCTGGAAGCATTGTCCAGCATTTTCTTGGCCTCTTCGCCAATCTGGCGGGCCTTTTCTTCTGCAGAGCCGATGCGGGCTTCTGCAATACGCTTGCGGAGCATGTAACCGATGCCGGCACCTACAGCTGCCGCCACGATGCAGCCTACTATGACGTAAAGTAAAACTTCATCCAGTGTCAAATGGTTCACCTCTCTCTTTCTGATATTTCTATATCTACAGATAAAAAATAAACAAAGCATCCCTCTCCGGAGGGATATAGGAAAATCGTCCTCTCTTCTTTCAGGATACTCTTCTGCCCATGCAAAAAGGAAATCCACAGAATCTCGAGAGAAATACTTTCCCAGGCTGAAGCAGATGGATTTCCTTGTTGAATGAATATTTTATCCCATGGGGAGAAAGCCCCCGCTAAGGAAGCGCTGATTAAATCGTTGTCTGCTTTCATTCTAGAATTTTTATGCAATGCGAGGAATGAGGTGCCGCAAATAGCGAGCTATTTAAGGAGTCCCATGACGAAGCAGTGCATAAAAATTCTTATAAAAGCAGACTCTATGAATTAATCAGTGCTTCCTTAATTTCGTGATGCGCAGGAGCTTTATATATAAAATCAGAATCAAACCGTAAAAGGAATGTTCATTGGTTCAGCACCTGTTTCCATTCTAAAATTTTTATAAATTATTGTCAAGTTGCCGAAACCGCGGAAACGATGAAATCGACTGATTTAATCCTTTCGCCCGCCGCCGAACATGGACCACACCACCAGCGCGGCGAAAGCAGCCCAGGACATGAGGTAGGAAAGGATGCCCAGGTCGGTAAGGATATTAATCACCGTGAGGCCTGCCATGAAAAGGATATTTCCCCTTTTTTCCACGTAAGGGTCTCTCCGGATCAGGATAAAAGCGATGATGAAAATGAGGATATTCACCACCAGCACCGCAGGAAAATATATTAGAAGGGGCACCATCTGGAGGATAAAACTTCCCACCAGCATGAGCAGCATAATGTAAATCCAGGTCATGGAAATCATAATGTTTTCCTCACAGTATCTCCATCACCGGCAGGAATCCACATCTCCTGGTCCGGAAAGAGCCACTGGAATTCATAAGACGGCGCCCAGCGCTGTCCGAAGAAATGCATGGGAACAAGAAGACCGGCGGTGAAATGGGAAAGATACTGCTTCACGCCCCACTCCCTGGCCACCTGCTGCCTGGCGTCCACTGGGATGAAGGCCAGATCCACCGATTTTTCCTTAATCAGGGAAAGCTCATGGAAGAAAGCACTCCGGGCGTCCCGGTTATCCCCGTCTCCTTCCCCTGCCCAGTGCCACCAGTTCAGGTCGCCGGCATGGAAAACACGAAGGCCCTCGGCCTCCACCATGAAAGAACCGCCGGCATCGGTGGATCCGTACATATGTACCGAAAGAGGGTCCTCTTCCACACTGTCCCCCACGTCCATCATATGCAGAAGACTGTCATTTTGAAGAACCAGCCAGCAGTCCCGGTGAAGGAAATAACCGGACACCCGGCTTTCAAACTTCCGGATAGACGGATTAAAATGGTCCCCATGCACATGGGAAACAAAGAAATAGACCGCCTTATCCGTTTCCTGCAGCTTTTTCTCCACATGGCCCGCCGGGTCCAGGTAATAATCAAAAACAAGAATCACCTTCTCCAGCTCCACCATAAATCCGCTGTGATGAAGGAAATATAAATTCACCGGTTTCATACATTCTCCTCTCGTATCAAGGAACTGATATTTCATCTATTTTCTTGTATCAGCCAATAAAATTTAACTTGCATGTGCCTCGTATAAAGAAGCTGTATAATAATTATATCATATAGGACCGCTCTGCGGCCCGGGTTCAGAGGGTGTGGGAAAAGGTTCAGAGGGTTCAGAGGCGAAGGTTATGGCCTGCTAACGCAGGCGGGTTGTGTTCGCATGCGCTCAGGGGGCGACAGCGGCTTCGCCGCTGAGGGTGGTAGATTGCCGCCGAAGGCGGCAATAATTATATATTCAGCGTTACGGGGATTGACTTTTGTATCACCAGTGCTTTATGCCAATTATTCGGACCTATCCTCAGCCCTATCGGGCAGCTCCTTCCTGTGGAAGGAGCCTTACGTTACGGGATTTCCCTCCTGCTGTATAAATCACGCTGAACATTCTGCTGAATTGGCCACCTCCGGTGGCCTCCCCCCCCCTTTGGTGCCTTACGGCACCACCTTTCCCCCGCTGTGCGGGGGCACAACAACCCGCGAGGAACCTTCTCCCCATAAGTTGCACTAAATACAGAGCCGCTAGAATCTCCCCCTCCGGGGGAGACGCCGCCGAAGGCGGCAGAAGGGGTGCATTTCCACGCGCCGCAGGCGCGGTTGCATGGTTTTCCCACGCCCGCAAGGGCGGTTGTAAAGGTTTTATACATACTGGCGCCCTTCATTATTTAAGAGGCGCCCACCAAGGTCCCGATCTTCGATCCTCGATCCCAGCCGCCATGCAGCTGCGCGCCCACCGAGGCCTTTCCCCTGAGCGAAGCGATGCAACCCTTCTATACAACCCTTGGCACCGAGGGCCGTCAGGCCCGATGGATGCCATATGCCCCTCTGCCGCGCAGTGGCAGGCCCCTTCGGGAATACGACCTACCACCCCCACTGAACCCTGTGCACTCTCCCCCTTTGGTACTACGTACCACCTTCCCCCCGCTGTGCGGTGGGACTACAACCCGTGCTTAATGTAGAGCAACTTTTGAGAAAAATGATTAGCGGAGCTTTGTTCTGCCACCGCTTGCGGGGGAAGTCCCGCGAAGCGGGCAAGGGGGAAACTCTTTTCCGACGCCCGTAAGGGCGGTTGGCTTGTTGTCCCCGGGCGAAGCCCGGTTGTAAAGGTTTTCGCCGCCGACAGGCGGCATTTATAATGGCGCCGCAAGGCGCCCACCTCCCCAATCGGTCAGCCGACTAAAAGGAAGGCCTCTTATTGGGCAGGCTAGAGGCCAACTTCGGCTGACTTGGAGGTCCTATGCAGGACCTCCACAGCCACCCCCTATCCCGCTTCGCGGGACTTCCCCCTATTCAGGGGGCAGAATAGGACTCTCTATACTTGTCCTCTCCTCATAAGTTGCGCTATGTATAAAGCGGGTTGTTGTCCCCCCGCCTGCGGGGGGAAGGTGGTGCCGCAGGCACCAAAGGGGGAGATGCCGGAACGGGAAAAGCACTTATATCTCATCTCTCATGTACCATTCTGCTGATTTGGCCACCTGCGGTGGCCACCCCCTATCCGGCTGCGCCGGACTTCCCCCTATTCAGGGGGCAGAATAGGGCCTCTCTATACTTGTCCTCTCCTCATAAGTTGCGCTATGTATAAAGCAGGTGTTGTCCACTGTGCACATCCTGCATAGGATGTGCAAGTCGGGCAAAGTAAGGCGCCTAGCCTGCCCATTAAGGCGCTTTCCTTTTATCTGCCCGACCGAACTGCGGGGGAAAGGTGGTGGCGTCAGCCGCCAAAGGGGGACGGGCCTTTCAGGCCCGAGGGTGGTGGTGGCGGCTTCGCCGCAAATCTTATATGCCTTACGGCTGACCCCTTCCGGCTCGCTGCGCTCGCCACCCACCCCTTAAACAGGGGTGGGCAAGGGCGTTACGGGATTTGCTTTTGTGTCTTCAGTGCTGCATGACGAAGTTCGAAAGCCTCCTTCCTCAGGAAGGAGGTGTCGCCGGAGGCGACGGAGGATAGGTCTACGCCTATCTTAAAATTCTGACCTATCCTCAGGGCTTCGCCCAGCTCCTTTCTGAGAAAGAAGCCTGCGTTACGGGAGTCTCCTCCTGCTGCATAAATCACGCTAAACATTCTGCCAAATTGGCCACCTTCGGTGGCCACCCCCTATCCGGCTGCGCCGGACTTCTCCACGGGAAAGCGTCTCACGAAATTTTCAGTCGCCTAGCGGCTCCCTACAAATTTCGTTCGCTTGCCACCCCTATTCAGGGGGCAGAATAAGCCTCT
The DNA here is from genome assembly GCF_937959425.1 of uncultured Dialister sp. Taxonomy (GTDB): domain Bacteria; phylum Bacillota; class Negativicutes; order Veillonellales; family Dialisteraceae; genus Dialister. The sequence goes on along the minus strand of NZ_CALGPS010000213.1, from coordinate 296 downwards.
CTACGCTTTCTCTTTTTCTCATAAGCTTCGTTATGTTTCAAGCGGGTTGTTGTGCCCCCGCTTGCGGGGTGGCAAAGGAACTGGAGTCACACCAGCGAACATAATTTGTAGGAGCAAAGCGACGCGCAAATTATCGTGAGTCGGTGATAGCCGTGCTGTAAGGAGCCGATAGGCGACTGAGAATCCAGTGACACGCTTCCCTTTGGGTAAAGGTGGTGGCGCCAGCCACCAAAGGGGGTGCTGCATTTCCCTCGCGCTGTGCACATTCTGCAGAGAATGTGCAAGTCAGTCGAAGT
>NZ_CALGPS010000212.1 GCF_937959425.1 uncultured Dialister sp. | reverse complement strand
CTTCCACCGCTTACGCGGTCCCCCTCCCCCATAGATGGGGGAGGCAAGTTTGTAGTGGGGGAGGCAGGTACCGGTTAGAAATAGAATCCGCCGCGGATCCAGAAGCGGCCATTTTTATGGCTGGTGTCGGATGTTGGATCTTCGGCACCCAGTTTCCATGCGTAGTCGGCACGGATGAACCAGTCCTGCCAGCGCTGCCAGATGATGCCTACGCCTGCGCCCTGGAGGTTTCTGTGGTTTCGACTGCCGGAGTTTCCGCCGTTTCTATCAATCCACACGCCGCCATGTTCTGCGTAGAAGGCAAGCTGGAACTGCTGGTCGTGGGCTTCCACGGGGATGAGCCAGCGGAGTTCGGCTCTGGTGATGTAACCACTGTCGCCGGAACCTTCACTGGTGGGATAGGCTTTCACGCCGTAAGGGCCGCCCAGGGAGAAGTGTTCCGACGAATCCAGCGGGGTAAAAGCGTACTGTCCGTAGGCAGAGAGCAGCAGGTAGGATCTTTCATTGATGTTCTGATGTCTTTCGATGTGTCCCCGAATCTTAGAGTAATCGCCGTTGGTGTCAGGGTCGCCGGCCATCCAGCGGGCGTAAATGTTATCGGAGTGGAAGGCCCGGTTGTTAATGTGGCCCAGTTTCCAGTCCAGCCGCCAGTCTGTCATACCGGCGGTGTCCTGGTCATCGCCGTAGAGGGAAAGGACCAGGGCATTTCCTGTCTTATCGCCGTAGGTGGCGTCGAAGGCTCTGTATTCGTCCTTGATTTCACTGTGTTCAAAGCGGATGCCGGTGTACAGGTTGTGCCTGCGGCTTCTCCGGATGGCGTAGTCCAGGCCCAGGGAAGTAACCCGGGAGGTGCCTACGCCTTTGTACATGGCCCATTCGTCGCCCATGTCGTAGCTGAATACGTTGTACCCTACGGTGAGCTTCAGTCCGTCCTTGGCAAGAGGTGTGATGTAGTTGGCGCCCCAGTTGAACATGTGGCGGCCGGTGGTGGAAATAGATGCCATGAGATGGTCACCGTTTCTGGCGGGATTCCAGAAATCATAGTCCAGGGAGTATTCATTGTAGCCCATAGCCCGGCTGCCGTAGTTATCTGCGGAAATGAGGCCGTGCTTTCCGACATAGGGCTCCACCGTCATGTCCAGTTTCACCGTGCCCGGCTGACTGCCCTGACTCAAAGCCACACGGGCATCTGCGCCGGCCATGTCGGACACCAGCCACACCGCCCTTTCCAGCTTGTCACGGGTCACGTACTCCCCTTCCTTCACTGCCCGGGCCTGCTTTTCAATGGCGCTGTCCCTGATTTTCGTCTTATTCGTAAGGGAAGGGGTATCGAACCGTCCCACTTCCACTTTGTAATGAATGATGCCATCGGTCACATCCTGAGGCGGGATATAGGTTTTAGCCACAATGTATCCTTTTTTGCGGAAATATCGGGTAATCCTGTCCGCTCCTTCCTGGATATCCTTAAAGGAAAGTTCCTTTCCCTTTTTATCCGCCAGGAGCGCCTGCAGTTTCTCTTCGGGATAAATGTCCTGTCCCTCAATGATGAAATCTTTGACCTTCACAGTCTCCGTATCAGGCAGGTTCAGGGAAGGCGTTTCCATCGTCCTGTTTTCTACCCTGGCTTCCTCACTTCCCTTTGCAGAAGAAAGACGCTGGCGGTCACTCCATTCATTCCGCCTCATCATGGTTTCCGCCTGGCTTCGGCCTGACTCCAGGGCCGTACGGGTGGAATCAGGAATAGCCGGCGTCTCTGCCTGTGATACAACCGGCGCTGCAGCCAGCAGGGCCAATGCAAGGATCATTCTCTCTTTCTTCTTGTTCATGATGATGGTGTCCCCTTTTATTAATTTTGTAAATGATTAATTTATAAGTAAAGGAAAGAAGTTGAATTTTCGTTTCGTGTAATTATGATAGGTATATATAACGCATTGCATGTAATATAACTCTCATGCAGTACTGTATATATATTATACTATGTAACTTACGGCTGTTTCAAGAAATCGGATGCTGAAATTTAATAGATTCTTATTCATCTCTTTACTAAGATAAATGAGTTTTATTCGAACTTTATTGATTTTTTTCATTCCAGTTCCCCTTTCTTCAAACTTTATCGAGTATTATAGTTGATGTAAAACGCATATGCAAGCCCAGCAATTACCACACGGCATACTTAGATATAGCTTTGTTTTAAAACTTAGTTGTAAGTGTACAAGAATGTGATTTTATTTTCTATCATACTCAGGAGAACAAAATCCTCATAAAACCTTATTATTATCTATGATAACTATTAAATAATTAGGATATTCTGCAGTCCTTGTGCTAAATAGAAGAGTAAAAATGAAATAAATTACTCCCACTAAATAAAATAATTATTTTTTTATTAAATCGAAGAAAGTTGTAGAAGAACCGATTGCTGTCCAGGGAGCTTCCGCCGCATAACCTATCCTTTTGGTTTCTCCCCCACTCCGCGGCCCTCTCCCATAGAACGCAAAGGCGTTACACTCTGCCCTTCCCGCCGGATACAGAATACTGAGCGAAAGCGCAGGGCAATCGGTGGGAGGTGGAAAATCCCGTAAGCGCCCCTTTCTATGACGGCCAGCGGTCATTTATTCCAATCTTCTCCCCAAATAAAAAAGCACCGTCCGCAAAGGGCAGTGTTTTTTTATTCTGCTTTGTTCTTTTTTTCTTCCAGGGTAGGCGCTTTCTCTTTCTGCAGGAGAAGGAGTGTGCCGTGGATTTCCTGGTCTTTGATTTCTTCCGCTTCCCCTGCCGTAATGTATTTCCCGTCTTTACTGGTAAGGGCCACGTAGGCTTCTTTGGCTCCGCCGCCGCTTCGTTTGAAGATGAGGACTTTCCTGTCGGACAGAAGGTTCAGTTCCCCCGGTGACGCCACGAGGATGGGGGCGTGGATGACGGAGATGGACTGGTCCGGCTCCCAGCCCTCCTCTTTTTCTTTCAGGATAAGGAGGGTATCGCCGCCGGTACCGCTGGTGTAAGGGCCTTCTACCAGCACCAGGGCTTCCATATGGCCGTCGTGGTCCAGGTCCATGAAGTTATAGGAGTAAGAGGTGGTTTTCCAGTCCTTTTTCGGGATTTTGAAATAGGAAATCACCGCTTCACGGATAGCATCATTGGGCCTGACTTCAGCTTCCAGTGTCCTGTCCGCTCCCTTTTCTTCAGCTTTGGGCTCTTCTTTCTGCTCTTTCCCACCGGTAAGGATGTCCAAAATTTTCTGCAGCTTTTTATTTTTGGCCGCATCGTCGGATTTGAGGATTTCTCCCAGAACCACATCACCCATGGCTTTCCAGTCAAAAGAGCTATTTTTCCCGCCGCTCTTCCAGCCGTCTTTTATCTGGTCAAAAAGGGCATCCATATCTTTGTCTGAAATCTTTCCTTTTTCCACCGCTTTTTCTGCGGCCTCCAGGGTATCCGACGCTCCATGGGCCGGATAGGCGGCAGGCAGGAAAAGCAGCAGGGCTGCCGCCAGGGCCGCCTTTTTTATGTATTTCATGGTATCCCTCCAGAGGTTATACCTGTTCTGCCAGGGAGAGGATCAGGCTGCGGCTCTTGTCCCAGCCCAGGCAGGGGTCGGTAATGGATTTCCCATACACCCCGTCTCCGATTTTCTGGTTTCCGTCTTCAATGTAGCTTTCAATCATGAGACCTTTCACCATATGACGGATATCGTCGGCGTATTTCCGGCTGGCCATGACGTCTTTGGCAATGCGGATCTGTTCCATGTATTTCTTGCCGGAGTTGTTGTGGTTGCAGTCCACTACGATGGCGGGGTTCTTCAGATTTCTTTCGCCGTACATGTCCGCCACTTTCCGAAGGTTTTCATAGTGGTAGTTTGGCATGCTGGTACCGAAGTGGTTCACGTAACCGCGAAGGATGGCATGGGCCAGGGGGTTGCCGGTGGTGTGCACTTCCCATCCGTGGAAGAGGAAATCCTGCTCGCTCTGTGCCGCTTCGATGGAGTTCATCATGACGGACAGGTCACCGGAGGTAGGGTTCTTCATGCCTACAGGAATGCCGGCGCCGCTGGCAATCATGCGGTGGAGCTGGTCTTCTACGGAACGGGCGCCGATGGCGCCGTAGGAGAGAAGATCCGACAGGTAGCGGTGATTTTCAGGATAAAGGATTTCTTCAGCACAGGTAAAACCCGTTTCTTCAATGACATGGACATGCATGCGGCGAATAGCCTTGATACCTTCCATCATGTTTTCCTTGCCCTCCGGATCCGGCTGGTGGAGCATACCTTTGTAGCCCTTGCCGATGGTTCTCGGTTTGTTGGTGTATACACGGGGCACGATGAAGAGGCGGTCTTTTACTTCTTCCGCCACTTTGGCAAGGCGGCTGCAGTAGTCCAGCACCGCAGGCTCATTGTCAGCAGAGCAGGGACCGATAATCAGGAGGAAACGATCGTCCTTCCCGGTCATAATATCGGCGATTTCCTGGTCTCTTTCTTCCTTCAATTTCTGAAATTCTGCTCTCAGCGGGATTTCCTGTTTGATTTCCATAGGTTCCGGAAGCTTCCGGATGAACTGCATCTGTTCCATAGATTTCACCCTTCTTTATCTTCTATTCTTTCGATTTTGAATACATTAATCGTTTCCACATCGGGACAGCAGAAAATGGCACTGCCCTTTTCCTGCCCCGGCTGGGGAATCTCCCCGCCATAGCGGAGGATGTCTATATAGGGAAATGCCACATGCATCACCATGGGGCAGATCTGTCCCCGGTCTTTGTCAAAGTCCCAGGAGTCGCCCGGTCTGTGTCCCCGGTGGCAGGGGCATTTCCCCAGCCTGTCGATACAGGTAATCTTTATTTTCGGTCTTCTCGGCATAAATCAAGCACCTCCAGACAGGACTCCACAGGAATGCCTTTGAAGGAATCCCTGCTGTTCCTGCTCAATACAATCATCTGACGGACCGCCATCATGGCCCGGTCTACAGAATCCATCATCGATACGCCGTCCATCACATTTCCCATGAAAATGGCGGAGAATATATCGCCGGTACCGGGGAAACGAACCGGTATCATGTCAAAGGTACGAAGGAAAAATTCGCCCCGCCCGCTGTCAAATCCGGCCACCGCATCACTACCGTCCACCTTGGCACTGGTAATAACTACGGAGCCCTTTCCCAGCCGGTGCAGCTTTCCCAGAAGGCTTTTCATAGCCACCCAGGAAAGACCTTCATCATGAAAAGGCTCCCCTGCAATGAGGGCCGCTTCCGTGTAATTGGGCACCATGTAGTCCGCGTGGGAAACCAGTTTCCTCATGCCTTCCACCGTCCTTTCGGTGAGCCCGTTATACAAATGGCCTTCGTCCCCCATAATGGGATCCACAAAAATTTTCGTTCCCTTCTCCCGCTCTCGGCTGCAGTAATTGGCAATCATGGACGCCTGGGTAGGCGATACCATAAATCCGGTGGAAATAGCGTCAAAGGAGAAGCCCAGAGACCGCCACACGCCCATGGTGTTTCGCATATACTCCGTAGTATCCAGAATCTCGAAACGGCCATAGTCCAGGGTGTTGGAAACAAGGGCCGTAGGGAGATTATACACATGGTGCCCCATGTGTGTCAAAACCGGCATCATCGCCGAAAGGGCCACCTCCCCGTAGCCGGGAAGATCATTGACCAGAAGCAGTTGTTTTCCCAAAATATCCCTCTTTCCTGCAAGTATGTGCTTTTATTTTATCATATCTTTGAAAAAAGCAGGTAAAAGAATATAATGTTGGTAAGTCAGGCAGGAGCCGCTGCGGGGTGGCAAAACGTTAGCGGAACCGAGAAATCTCACCGCAGAATGCTGCCTTGCGGCAAGCAGTTCAGCATAGAGTATCATTTCTTTGCTTCCCCTCGTCCACCCCTTCGCCACTTGGTGGCCCTCTTCTCCGCGGGAAAGCATCTGACCGGATTCTCAGCCGCCTAAGGCTCCCCTAATCCCAGGGACTGTGAAAAAATGTAGAAATGACACAGATACCACTCCGCCTCACTGTCATTTCGACCGTAGCGAAGCGGAGTGGAGAAATCTCATTCCACGATAGTATAAACCTCATTGCGGTGGGAGATTTCTCGACTGAGAGCCTCAATAGAACAAAAGGCATTATTATCCATAACCACATGCAGCATCGCTCAAAATGACGTAGAGGCAGGAAGCAGACTGGCATTTGGCCAATCTCCGTGAGAATTTATATATACAAAAGGAGCCGTGAAAAATGTAAATCATTTTTTCACAGCCCCTTTATTTTCAGAAACGAGCAGACCATGCATATCCTTATCAAAGACGATTTTGACCTTTATAAAATCATACACAGCGGGCAGTACTTTCGGGCAGCTAAACTGGATGACGGCGCCTTCCGTTTTATCACCGGTTCCCATGTGCTCTATATCCGCCATGAGAAGGGAATTCACTACGAGATTTCCTGTTCCCGTTATCAATGGAACCATATCTGGAAGCCTTATTTCGACCTATCCTGCAATTATGCATCCATCAGGGAAAGTATCCCTGCCGAAGAGAGCTATCTGTCCCAGGCTGCGGAATACAGCAGGGGTATCCGCATCCTCCGGCAGGATCCCTGGGAAACCATGATTACCTTTATCATTTCCCAAAGAAAATCCATTCCTGCCATCGCCTCTTCCGTGGAAAAGCTCTGCCGCATAGCGGGAGAAAAGGTGGAAACGGAGAGAAAAGTACTCTATACCTTCCCTTCGCCGAAGGCAATAGCCCGCCTCTCAGAAAAAGAGCTGCAGTCATGCTCCCTGGGCTACCGAACTCCCTATATTTCCCAAACCGCAGCCATTATAAAAAGGACGCCCCATCTTTTGAAAGATTTGGCGTCCTGTGATGATAAAACTTTACTGGAATCCCTCATGGCCCTGCCGGGCGTAGGTATCAAGGTGGCCAGCTGCATTGCCCTTTTCAGTTACCACCGCACCGGCCTGGCGCCGGTGGACGTGTGGATACAGCGGGTCATTGACCGGTATTATGGCGGGAAGAATCCCTTCCCCCGCTATGGGAGCCAGGCAGGCATTCTTCAGCAGTACCTTTTCTACTATGCCCAGAGCACAGGCATGAAATAGAAATGCTGCCTGTCTTACAGCTTCAAGCCTGCCTTTTTCAGCGTCTTAAAAGTATAAGCCAGGATGTTGTATAAAGTCTCACTGTCTTCCGCGGTGAGATTTTTTTCATCCAGTTTCTTCAAATCCTTGCAGTAAAATCCCAGCTTCTTCTCCAGCTCTTCCACCACTTCCGAAGAAGGAGTGGCTGTTTTTTCTTCCTTTTCTTCATCCTTCGCGGCCTGCAGCTCCGCTTCCAGCTGGAATACCTTTTCCTGGAGCTCATTATTTTCATTTCTGAGAGACTCGATGGTAAGATTCAACCCTTCATTATTGTCCCGCTCCTGGGACAGATTAATCTGGAGACATTCCACCGTCCCCTTCAATGCCTGGATGGTCTTGCAGGCTGTAAGAAGCCCTTCCTTCTGTAAGTCCTTTTCACTCATACCAATACCTCCTGTTTCCTCTATTGTATCATAAAAGAAATAAGAAACACTCTATTATGACAGGCCCTTCACAAATTTCTGCACCACTGACCGGTAAGCCGGCCCGTTTACAGCCATTTCCATGGTGTGAGCCGCTCCGTCAAAAATATAAAGATTCTTCGGCGATCCGGATGCATCCGCCAGAAGCTCCTCTGCCACAGATGGCGGAATCAGCGTATCCGCCCTGCCGTGCAGGAAAAGCACCGGCGAAGTCATATGGGTCACCTGGGAAGCAGGATCCACATCGGATAAAATCTTTCCCGTATGGAAGAACATAGCTGCCTGCATAAAGGGACTGAGCACATCCATCCCCAGCACAAGCCGGCTGTCTCCGGTATAGGTCATAATCTTATCCCGCCCCAGCTCCATCAGATTTCCATAGGAACTATCGGCTACATAAAACTTCATATGCCGTCCCTCATCACTGCCGCTGTAAATCAGAGCCATGGCGGCGCCCAGAGAAATGCCATGAAATCCGATTTCCATGGAAGGATTCTTAGCACGGAGGAAATCCACCCAGGCATCCATATCATCCACATCATGGATACCCCAGTCCGTCCCCT
>NZ_CALGPS010000211.1 GCF_937959425.1 uncultured Dialister sp. | reverse complement strand
TAAAATTGGCTAAATTTGACGGGCTAAAAATGGCTATATTTGCCGGGCTCTAACATGAATCAGTGCGTCCCGCAAAAAGCCAAGGCCCTGCAGGGGCCTATTTTGAGTCAGTTGTAAAGCCGCCTGTCGGCGGCGCCTTTGCCGGGCAAAGGCCTATCCTCACCGCTCCACGGAGCTCCTTCCAACAGGTGGCAATCCTGCATAGGATTGCCAAGTCAAGCGACATTGGCCCTTTGCCTGCACATAAAAGGGCTTTCCTTTTAATCGCTTGACCGTAAGGAGCCTGACGTTACGGGATTCACCTTTGTGTCACAAACGCTGCATGACGTACTGCCAAAGGCCCCTGCACAATGGCATAAGCTGCATTGTGCAGGAAGATTTCTCGGCTCAGAGTTTCCATAGAGTCCCCGTTCATTGATTCCATGCCCACAGGAAGCCCCGCTTGAGATGACGACGGTGGCAGGCAGCTTACCGTCATTTCAAAAGTTTTTCCGTGAATATAGAGCAGCACAAAAGAGGCAGTGAAGAAAGGATTGTTATTTCTTCACTGCCTCTTTATTTCATGGAAGGATTTCTTTTATTCTTCCTCTTCGTCTTCCGTATCACCGGAAAGGACGTCGATGGATGCGATGCGGTCGCCGTCTTCCAGTCTCTGGAGGATGACGCCCTGGCCTGCTTTGGCTTTCTTGCTTGTAATCTGGCTGGCCTTGGTCTTGATGGTGATGCCCTGCTCGGAAACCCCTACCAGTTCATCATTATCATCGGCAGCCACCAGAGCCACCACTTCGAAGCCTTTCTTAAAGTTGCGGACACCCATGCCGTTTCTTCCCTGGATGCGATAGGCATCGGCCTTGTTCCTCTTGGCGTTGCCGTCGGCGGAGATGGTGAAGATGTCTTTATCGGCAGCAATGACAGCGCCTACCACTTCATCTTCCACACCCTTTACGTCGGAGAGGCGGATGCCATGGACGCCGGCAGCGGCTCTGCCGAGAGACCTGACTTCGTTGTCATTGATGGAGAAGCGGATGGCCATGCCGAAGCGGGTGCCCAGGATAACATCTTCGTCACCTTTCACGCGGAGCACTGTCACCAGTTCATCCCCTTCATTGAGGCGGATGGCGATAAGGCCGTTCTTGTTGATGTTCCTGTATTCCGCGATTTCCGTCTTCTTCACATAGCCCTTCTTGGTCACCATGAGGAGGTACTTCGTATCTTCTCCGGCAGCGTCAATATCCAGAAGCTCCGTCACCCTTTCGCCCTTGGAAAGGCTGGGGATGTAGTTGATGAGGGCGCTGCCTCTGGCGGTACGGCCGGATTTCGGCAGGTCGATGGCGGTCTTCATGTACACTTTGCCGTAGTTGGTGAAGAAGAGGATGCGGTTATGGGTGGAGGTGTTCAGGATCTTCCATACATAGTCCTCATCCTTCATCTTCATGCCGGACACGCCGCGGCCGCCCTTTCTCTGTACCCGGATGTCCGCAGAGTCCATGCGTTTGATGTAGTTCTGCTTGGTGAGGGTGATGGTCATGGGTTCGTCGGGCACCAGGTCGGTGATGGTGAAATCTTCCTGTGCGTCGGTGATTTCGGTGCGGCGGTCGTCGCCGAAGTTCTTTTTCTCGTCCTGCAGTTCTTCCTTCACCACGTTCATGATTTTATCCCTGCTGGAGAGGAGGTCTTCCAGGTAAGCGATTGTTTCCTTCACATCCTTGTAGTCCGCTTCCAGTTTGTCTCTTTCCAGTCCGGTGAGGCGGCGGAGACGCATGTCCAGGATGGCGGTGGACTGCTTATCGGACAGGTCAAACTTGCTCATAAGGGCGTTCTTTGCGATTTCATCGGTTCTAGATTCGCGGATGGTACGGATGACTTCGTCGATATGGTCAAGGGCAATGAGCAGGCCTTCCAGGATATGGGCTTTGGCTTTGGCTTTGTCCAGTTCGAACCGGCTTCTCCGGGTAATGACTTCTTCCTGGTGTTTCAGGTAGTAGTAAAGAATCTGCTTCAGGTTCAGGATACGGGGATGGCCGTCCACCAGGGCCAGCATGATGGCGCCGAAATTAATCTGCATCTGGGTATGTTTGAACAGGTTGTTCAGCATGATTTCCGGGCTCACGTCGGCACGGAGTTCGATGGCGATACGCATGCCTGTGCGGTCTGATTCGTCCCGGAGCATGGTAATGCCGTCAAGCACCTTCTGCCGCTGCAGGTCTGCAATGGACGCAATGAGGCGGGCCTTGTTCACCTGGTAGGGAAGCTCGGTGACCACAATGCGGTGCTTGCCTTTCTGCATATCTTCGATGGCCGTTTTCGCCCGGACGGTAATGGAGCCGCGGCCGGTGCGGTAGGTATCCTCGATACCCTTCCGGCCCATAATGATACCGGCGGTTGGGAAATCGGGGCCCTTGATGTATTTCATGAGGCCGTCGATGGAAATATCGGGGTCGTCAATCATGGCGGACAGGCCATCCACCACTTCCGAAAGGTTGTGGGGCGGGATATTGGTGGCCATGCCTACGGCGATACCGTAGGAGCCGTTCACCAGAAGGTTCGGAATACGAGAAGGCAGTACCACCGGTTCCTGCAGGGAACCGTCGTAGTTGGGCATGAAGTCCACGGTATTCTTGTCAATATCTCGGAGCATTTCCAGGGTGATTTTGGACATACGCATTTCCGTATAACGCATAGCCGCCGGAGAGTCGCCGTCGATGGAGCCGAAGTTGCCGTGGCCGTCTACCAGAGGATAACGGGTGGAGAAATCCTGGGCCATGCGGACAGCGGATTCATATACCGCCGAATCGCCGTGGGGATGAAATTTACCCAGAACATCGCCCACGATACGGGCGGATTTCTTATAAGGCTTGTTCGGGAGCATGCCTGCTTCACTCATGGCATAGAGAATGCGGCGGTGCACCGGCTTCAGACCATCCCGTACATCCGGCAGCGCACGGGTGACGATGACGGACATGGCATAGTCAATATAGGAATTTTTCATCTGCCCTTCCAGCGGGGTATTGATGATTTTTCCTTCCTTCCATTCAATGGAATCCATAGTTCCTCCTTTGATGAGGCATAAAAATAAGGACTTCAGGAAGCCCTGTCAGTCCTTTGGGAACTTACTTTGCTTGTAAGTATTATACCATAAAACCGCTCCCAGCGCCATTTAAAGCCATTTATACGCGTTTCTGCCATTTTCTTATACGAAGGCTTAAAACCGTTTAATCCGTCAAAAGCCCTTTTAAGAAATATTTGCCGCCGGTGCTTCCATATTTTATAAAAATCTCCCTTTTTTTCGTTCCCCATTTTTTATATAATAGGGTATATACTCTTTTTTAACTGAAGGATGTGGAAGAATGAAAAAATACCTGGCAGCCATGGTGATTGCCATCCTGCTTCTGGGAGGCGGCGGCTACTTTGCCTACGTCCATTTCATCAGCGGCGGTCCATGGCAGGGCACCTGGTGGGGCGTGCAGGATGCCGGCGTGAACTGGTCCGGCGACCATATACGAAATCTGGAAACCGTCACCTTTACAAGAAACGACGACAAAACCATTACCGTAGACCATAAGGTACAGCAGGGAAGCAGGGAAGTGAACGGCTCCCTTTCCGGCACCGGCACCGTAGACGGCGGGCGGCTGGTGATTACCCCTGCCAAGGGAGGCAAGGAAATCGCCCTGTCCTACAACACCATATCCAAAACCATTGAGACTCCTCTCACCAATGCCGACAAGACCGATGTCACCCTGACCGTCCTCACCCAGGACAATAATGATGAAATGGAGCAGATCCGGAGCGAAATCGTGCAGATTTCCCAAAAGCCGGAAAATAAAATCGACACCACCCTGTCCTCCTCCAAGAGCTGAACTTTATAGGAAAAGGCGTTGAAGAAATGTGCAATCATTTCTTCAACGCCTTTTTTATTTATTATACCTCTTGGATAGTTTCAAAATGATAAAGGAAAGAGACATGCAGACGGCCAGGCGTCAGACACCGGGGAGCCCGACAGGAAGGCGGGAGGAACACCGCAGCCACACAGCGTAGACCAGTGAGGTTTCTCCACTCTGTGGAGGTCCTGCATAGGACCTCCAAGTCAGCCGAAGTTGGCCTCTAGCCTGCCCAATAAAAGGCTTTCCTATTGTCGGCTGACCAGCTGCGGTCGAAATGACATAGTGCAGTGGAGCGTCTGATGTCTGATTGCCTGTCTGTCTGATAGATTTCACATTTCCTTTTTATTTCCTGTGGAACGTAATAATCACAAGCTCCCTGGAACAGCTGAAGCGGAAGGGGAACCAGCTGGCGTCTCCCCGGGATACATAGCCCATATTTCTGCCGTCACTGTAAAGCCCCCGGGTATAGGTGAAGGGCGTAATGATGGGCCTGCCGAAAAGGCCGAACTGGGTGCCATGGGTATGGCCGGTGAGGGTAATGGCAGCTCCTTTCCGGAAGCCCTCATCAAGGAAAGCGGAATGATGGGCCAGGAAGACCACCGGCGCTCCCTCCGGAATACCCCGGAAAGCCTCATCGGTCATGGAATCCATTTCTATTTCCATGGCCTTTCCCCGTGACCAGGGATAATCCACCCCTGCCACATAGAGAGATGCCCCGTCCCTTTCGATGGTGCCATGCTCATTCACCAGCATCTTCACCGGCGTCTTCAGGAGTTTACTTTCAATGTAATCCTTTCCCCGGTAATACTCATGATTTCCCCACACATAGTAAATGCCGTCCGGAAAGGCAGCATACTTCTCCGACAGCGTATCTGCCGCCTCCGGCATATGACGTATATCGTCGATAAGGTCTCCCGTAAAGAAAAGCACCTGTGCCCCTTCCTGCCGGGCCCGGTCAATCTCCCCGGGAAGGTCGGTATACCGGAAATAGGGACCAATGTGGGTATCCGTCATCTGGGCTGCCTTATAGCCTTCAAAGGCAGCAGGAAGGCCCTCCACATACACATCCAGATGTTCCACCTGCTCCCTGGTATTGCCGTCTACGGAGCCATAGATACCAATAGCCGCCGCAGTGCAGATGGCAGCCAGCGACAGCACCCGGCTCCCCTTCCGGAGCTTTTTTGAAATGGACAGGAGCGACAGAAGGAAAAGGCAGGGAAGAGATACGATTTCAGCCACCATGATCCCGCAGGCCGTATATCCCAGCCACAGAGACCAGAGTCCCAGGCCGTCATAACCTCTGGCGTACCAGAGGAAATAGCCGGCAGGAAGGAAGGAAAGAAGCCAGCTTCCTGCCATATAGAAATAAAACCGTCTCCGCCGGAGAATGAAGGCCAGAAAGGCGCCGTTCAGGATTCCCAGCAGGGAGAAAATCATCAGTATCATCCGTTCAAACAATGGTATCACATCCTTTAGGCCGCTTCGCGGCCGGATTCAGACAGGAAGGTTGACGGCGCCACATGATTGTCCCCCCGCTTGCGGGGGGAAGGTGGTGCCGCAGGCATCAAAGGGGGGCCGGGTTCAGAAGGTTCTTAAGGTTCTAAATTTGACGCAGCCTGCGGCTGCGAGGGTTGTGGTGGCGGTTGCGCCGCAATATATAGCCTGCGTTACGTGCTTCCCCTTTGTGTCACAAATGCTGCATGACGTACTGCCAGAGCCTCTTTCGGTATTTTTTCATCGCGCCGCAGGCGTGGTTGTATGATTTTACCAGCACACCAGCCTACTAACTCAACAGCTCACCAGCCCACTAGTCCACCATTTTCTCCACAAACGCCGCCAGTCTGGCGTGGGGACCGGCCAGGGGGATTTCTCTGTATTCTTCCGGTGAAAACCAGCGGTATTCTCCTTCCGGCACAGCCCCTTCTTTAACGGGATAGGCCTTCATGTGCCAGATACGATGGGTGAAGACATGCTTGTAAATCCAGAGACAGTCTTCCGTTTTCCCGCAGAGAAGCTGTTCCAGTCCCTTTCTGGCGTCTTCTTCCTTTTCTGCCAAAACCATGGGGAATTCCCACATGGAGGCCAACATGCCCTTTGAAGGTCTTTTATGAAGGAGCACCCTGCCCTCCCTGATCCATATGCCGCAGGCTGCCTGCTCTTCTTTAGGCGGCTTCTTTGGCGTACGGAAAGGGAGTTCCTTTTCCTTTCCATTTCTAAAGGCCAGGCATTCTCCTGCCAGAGGGCAGGCGCTGCACCTTGGATTTTTCGGAATGCAGATTTCCGCTCCCAAATCCATCAGGGCTTCATTGAAGTCTCCCGCCCGATCCGGCAGAGTGGCTTCCACAAGGCTCTCTATTTTCTTCCTGCCCCGGCTTTTCAGGATGTCTTCTTCCACCTGGTAAAGCCTTGCATAGACCCGAAGCACGTTGCCATCTATGGCGCCTTCCTTTTTCCCGTAGGCCATGGAGAGGATGGCGCCGGCGGTGTAGCTTCCGATTCCCGGAAGGGCAAGGATTTTCGCCTTGTCATCAGGGAGGCGGCTGCCGTAGGTTTCTTCCATTTCCCGGGCTGCTTTATGGATATTCCGGGCGCGGCTGTAGTAGCCAAGGCCCTGCCACTGGTGAAGCACGTCCGCTTCATCCGCCTCTGCCAGGTCATGGATGGTAGGAAATCTTTCCATCCAGCTGTTGAAATAGGGCTTCACCGCTTCCGTCCTGGTCTGCTGCAGCATGATTTCCGAAATCCACACATGGTAAGGGTTCCTGGGCTTGTCCTCCCGCCAGGGGAGGTCTCTTTTATGTCCATCGAACCAGGTAAGGAGCTTTTCCGGCCAGTTCCTGGCCGGTTTCTTCTCATCCATCATGTCATCTCCCGGAAATCATAATCATAGACGGTCTCTCCGTCTTCTGCAAAATAGATGGTGCCCCGGATTTTCTTTCCCCATAGAATCATGGGGAGCCACACCCTGTCTGCCATCCACATGTCTTCATAGGGGAAATCTTTTACGCTGAACCAGCGGGGTTCCATTTCATCGGAAAGATGGGGTGTCCCCTTCCAGCCCCGGGCAAAGTATACGATGCCTGCATGGGACCATTCGGGATCCGATGGCTGGTGGAAATAGAGATCCGCCGCCATGACCAGTTTTTCCGGCTCCATCACCAGACCGCACTCTTCAAAAAGCTCCCGGCAGGCACACTGGCGCATGGTTTCGCCGGCCTCGATTTTACCGCCGAATCCGTTCCATTTCCCGTATCCCATGCCCCGCCTTTTGCGGCCCAGAAGGATGGCGCCGTCCTCCCGCACCGGGTACACCAGGGATGTATCCCTCACTTTTTGATTCCTTCATAGGTTTCAAAATAGAGTTCCCGGAACATCCTCTTTCCCGCTTCCGTCCTGTAAAGGCGGTGGTAAAGGGCTTCGTTCTGCTTCAGCGGCGCGCCGTCCTCATACTGGTTCACCAGCATATCCGCCTCCGCCAGAATCCGGGCGTCCGGGCCGTCGATACTGCCGTAGGAATGGTGATGGGCCACCAGCCAGCAGATACGGTCAATGTCCTCCTTTTCAAATCCCAGTTCTTCCAGCATGGGACGGGCTTCATCAGGCCCCAGTTCCTGCTGGATCTGGCCATCATTCCTGCCAAACCGTCTCTCTCCTTCATGAATGCCGATATCATGCACATAAGCAGCTGCTTCCAGGCGGAAGAGGGTCTTCTCATCGAGCCCTTCCTCCCTGCCGATCTGGGCAGCAAAAGCGTGAACCTTCAGGAAATGGTGAATCCTCCGGGGATCCCCCTTGTCGTAGGTAATCATAGCTTTGCATAAAGCGGTCAATTGATCCATAATGGTGGTCTCCTTTATTTGAACGTAATACGGGGTACGGTTAGCGTCACTTGCGCGGGGGCTTCCAGCTGTTAGCTGCTAGCTTCCAGGAAAACTGATCCGCCTGCGGCGTTATCCATCCGATATATCCGGTAATCATTTACGCCGCAAGCTGTAGAGCCTTCCTAGTTGCTAAAAGCCAGGGGCTAGAAGCTCCCGCAGGATTGGGCGCCAGCCAGTCCATACAGGCCTGCCAGGCTCCATGTTCCTATTATAACGAAACTTTTCGAAAATAAAAATACCGCAGCCAACGGGTTGCGGTACTTTTCAATCATTTCTTATTTGGAAAGCTTCTGGGCTACTGCGGAAGTGACGTCTACGCCGCCATCTACGACTGCGCCCTGTTCAAGGATAATGTCAAGGCCCTTTTCCTGGCGAACCTGCTGGATAGCTTTTCTAACATCATTCATAATTGGCTGGAAAAGAGACTGTTCCTTTTGCTGCAAATCTTTTTCCAACTCATTAGCAATCTGCTGCTTTTCCTGATCCGTCTTTCCAGCAGTGCGGCTCTTAAAACTTTCTCCCGCTTTCTGGTTAGCCGCTTTCATATCCAGTTGTGCTTTCTGCATTTTAGGATGAGCTGACATTACATAATTTAAATTCACATAACCAATTCCTGCTGCGGAAACAGAGAACATCCCACCAAATGCAATCATTCCAGCAGCCACTGCTGCTACTGCCTTGTTCATTTTCATATATTCCTCCTAATACTACTAACAAGTATCGACATTATTGTTATTGGCTATGAATTTATTCTAATCTAGCATTTCTCCAATGTCAATAACTAAAATATCGAGAGTATTATGATACTTTATATATCCCTGCTTGAATCAGCCCATTAATGTAAACAAGTTTTTGTTGGTCAGAAAATTTTTCAAATTCAGGATAATACACAGAGTATACAGGATCATCCTTCATCCAATTTTCAAATTTATGAATTTGCATTTCGAGATTTTGAACAAACTTCTCCCGAACTTCCGTCAGCGTTTTAAAGTCACCCTTGAATCTAGCAACCTCAAGAGAATATTCAAATGGATTTGCATACTCATTTATCCCAGACATATTAAATGTGCAAGCATCTCTCATTCGTGCTTTAACGGAGTCTTTTACATTTCTACGTGGATCTTTATCAACTACAAAAATATCACGTCCTAATGCAAACGTTCCTTTTCCGTACTCAACCGTACCATAGTCAAATGCATACACTTTATTATCTGAGATATCCTTATCCCCTTCTTTTAGATGTACTTTTACTGTTGGGGAAATCCCTTCAGACTGAGCGCCATAAGCATTTTGATAATGCTCGGTTCTAACTCCAGTCCCTTCTAATTCGATTGTTATGATAAAAGGATCCTTATTTTCTTCCATAAATTTTTCTGCTTTTTCCGGGGCTACCATATCTTGAGGATATGGCTGAACAGACTGAACATTAAATCTCTTTCCATAGTATTCCTTAACATCATTTTCAAATTCATTTTTGGCAGCCGCCATATTGCCATCACTATTCTGCGCTTTTAATATGGAATCCTGAACATAATAGTAGATATTGACATTTCTCTTTTCTGACGTAGGTTCAGAAGCCGTAGCAGAAGTTAAAACGGTACCTGCTAAAAATATACTTGCTAGTACAGCAAAAGCTTTTTTCATATGCTTCTCCTCTATAACGCTGAACAACCACTTTCTAATCAATTCAGTTAATCACATTGTTGATATAATTTATTTTTCTTAAATGTTACCCGCTGAAATTTAATAGCAGGAAGAACCCATCATTATAATATCACCAATTACATTCAGACAGCCTTAGCCCTGACGAAGTCACAGCCCTGTCCGGAGGGCAGGGTCCCGGCCGAAGGCCGCTGCCCGTTCTTATTCCCCTTTCGCCTCGATGGCTGCTGTTTCCGCTTCTTCTGCCATGGCTTCTTTTGCTTCCTTCAGGGCCGCTTCCCGGACTTCTTCCTTCTTTTCTTTCTTCTTCGTAAAGTGGGAAATCACTTCCGGCACCATGTTCAGCACCTTATCGATAGTCCCGTTGCCGGAGGCATTCTTGATGGAGAAGAGTTCCACCCGTTCCCCCTTCATAATGAGCACTGCCGTAGGGGTCACCTTTCCGCCGCCTGCGCCGCCGGAGGTGGTGCCGCCGTGGGCGCCGCTGCCGAAGCCGAAGGAAATATCCACGAAGGGAACGATGGTGGCATCACCCAGGTAAATAGGCTCCCCTACCACCGATTCGGTGGTAATCATTTTTTTGAAATCGTCAAAAATCTGCTTTCTTACTTCATCATCCATTGTCATTTCCCCCTTGTCTGAAATGCCAGAATTCCCTTGCCGGTTTGGACAGGGCAAGCTTTAAAAGTATATACAGTACATATAATGGAATGAGCCGTCCCCGGCCATATCCGGAAAGAGTACATTCCTTATCCACATAATTCCAGGAAATTTCCTCCGCCCCTCCTGGCAGGAAGGCATAGAAGAGACCGCAGAGGATGCCCGTATGCATGGGATCCCCCAGCCCCAGGCCTCCTTCCACATGCCATTTTCTGATGAACCCATGGGAAATCAGGTTTCCTGCCGCCTGCAAGCAGCGGGCTGCAAGGCCACTATCTAAGGCAAAGAGGAGCTGTGCCAGGTAGGAAGGATGGCTCTTCTCATGGGCTGCCGGTTCTTCTTCCTTTTCCAAAGGCGGCTCCTCTTCTTGAACCGGAGAAGCGGGCGTCTCTATTTCCTTTATTTCCTCTTTTTTCCCATTCTCCGATGGCGCTTCTTCTTTTTCACCGGCTGTCAGGGTCTCCTCCCAGGCATCCAGGGTTTCATCCAGCTCCGCCAGTGCTCCTTCCTCCACCGGCTCCCCGCTTTCATCTTCGGGCTTATAGAAAGAGAAGGTTTGACCTTTGGAAATCAGCCCCCAGAGCCAGCACACTTTAATGTCCAATTTCCATCTTTCAAAGGACAGGGTATAGGAAAGGGGCACCAGCAGCAGAAGGAATACAAGCGCCAGGAAAATGGTCGTCCCATAAACGAATATCATGGCGATCCATAGAGGCGGCTCAGCCCGTCCGCCGCCTCCTTGACCTCCTTCACCAGGTACGACGGCGCTGTCACCTTCACCAGCGGCGCATGCTTCAGGGCCCAGGCCTTCATAGCGGAAGCCGGGATGGTCACTTCCACAGTCACCAGGTCCTGGCGGGCAGAGAGCAGGCGGGCGGAACGGCCGAAATCATCCATAATGTCGCTCATGAGATGCCAGTCCGCCTCAAAGCTGCAGAGCACCGGGCGGCCGGTATAGATGCTGTGAGCGGAAAAAAGGAAATCTCCGATTTTCTCTCCCGCCCCCAGGCCCTTCAGCGATTTCTGCAGCCGCGCCGGCTCCTCCAGTACCGTCACATCGGTCATCATATCCACCTTGAATACGGATATGTCCTCGCTGCCTTCCTCGTTACAGAGGAGGAAATATCGGTCATCGGAAGCGGTAATCTGATAGGGGCTGACCTTGTAAAGCCTGTCCTCGCCGGACACCGTGTACCCGTGATGCCGCTTGCCATCCGCTTCATAATGGTCATAGTAGAAGGATACCCGCTTCTTTTGGGAAAGAGCCCGGAAAAGGAGGGTAAGAGCCTCCCCCGCCTCCGCCGGCTTTCCCGGGGAAGGCAGGTTCTTCACATTATCCTTTTCATCGGAAAAAGTGCGGCTCTGCAGCTTCTTCAGTTTTTCCGTGAGCTGCCGTACCTGCTGGGCAGGAAGGTGGGAGAAATAGAGAAGGTCGATGAGCGCCTTCAGCTCATCCTGGGATACTATATGATCCCAGTACCAGTCCAGCGAAAGGGACGCTTCCTTCCCGTTCACCACCCGGGTCACCTCCCGGCATACCACCGGAAGACCTGCCTCCTTCAGACGGCTCAGATTTCGTCCAATGGATCGCCGGCTCACTGTCATGCCATACTTTTTCTCCATGAAATCAAGGATTTCCTGCTGGGTCAGCGGATGCTCCCGGTCCGACTCCCTAAGGAGGACCTGCACGATCCGCATAATGGACATTTTGCTTCCCGTATCAACACTTTCCCCTGCCACATGACTCACCGCCCTCTGATTTTCAAAATCACTTCATCGCTGATAAAAGATGAAATCATAGTGACAAAAGTGATAAAAGGCGCAAAGGCAGGCCGGTTCAGCAGGCGGTGCACCAGCGCCGCCACCGCAGCGCCGCCCAAAAGATCGCTGGGATAATGAACCCCTGCAAAGAGACGGGAAAAAGCAAGGATGGCGCCCATCAGGGCCATAAGCTTCGACCCCTTCATGCCCATGGACAGAAGCTGCAGCACCACCACCGCTCCATTCATGGTGTGATTGCTGGGAAAAGACGCATTGGCCTTATGGCCCGTAAAATTCCATATCCTGTAATCCCTGGTAAAAGGCCGCTTCCTGAACCACAGCTTCCCGATACCAAAGGAAACCAGAGACGCAATGCACACCCCCAGGAAAGAAAGGATACAGCAGCGCCGCCGCATCTCCCTGTCCTTCCCCGGAGAAAACCACAAAATCAGCCCGTAAATCACAAAGGCCCAGTGACCGTACCGGGCTATGAGATCCATCATCAGATCAAAAGGCCTGACCTTCCCAGCCAGCCCGTTGATTTTTCGTACCATATCCAAATCCGGATTCATGAAAAGCACCTCTTTCCTTGCAGAAGCCTATTTACTATTTTTAATTTTATCATAATACCCTTTGTTTGACAAAAGAGGGCGAAAGGACCTGTTTTATTGTGCCCCCGCCTGCGGGGTGGCAAGGGAACACGAGTCACACCAGCGAACATATTTTGAAGGAACGCAGTGACGCGCAAAATATTGTGAGTCGGTGATAGCCGTGCTGTAGGGGAGCAGAGCGACCTGAGAATCGTGTGACACGCTTCCCTTTGGGTAAAGGTGGTACAAAGTACCAAAAGGGGGGACGGGCCTGAAAGGCCCGAAGATTGTGTAGAAAAGCAGGTTCAGAGGGTGATTGATTGCTATTGGACACGCCTGCAGCGTGAGGGGTCAGAGGGTTCCAAGGAGAAAGGTTGACGGGCCTGAAGGCCAGAAGGTTCTTAAGATTCTTAGGTTTGACAGCAGCCTTTGGCCGCTGAGGGTTGAGGATTGCTGCTTCGCGGCAATGATTATAAAGTCAGCGTTACGTACTTTACTTCCCGACGGGCTCGTTATTCTAAGTGAAGCGAGAAGAATTCTCGGTACGCGGCAGCAGTAACTCACAGGCCGATAAATACCAGTCGGCGGAGAAGCACTGCAGTACATGCCGATAGTGCCTGTAACTAGAACACCAAAACACCAGAACACTAGCTCACCAGCCCACCAGCTCACTAAGGAATACCAGCCGGCGGGAAGGCGCCGCCAGCGCCTCCATGCTATAATGAATCCACAAGAAAGGATTACTATGAGAAAAGTACTGATTACCCTGGCTTCCATCCTGGCGGTGGTGGGCATTATTCTTTTGAATGCCCTCACCTTTTCTACCCGCTATGCCAGAATGATGGAAACATCCATTACCGTCACCTCTGCGGACGACAGCTTTATAGGGAAGAAGATGAAAGAGTTCTTTGCACGGGAGGACCTGGAAGAAAAACTGGCCCGGGAGCTGGACGCCCTCCCCCTTTTCCCCGCCCATCCGGAATATGAGGAAGAACTGGCCTCCCTTATCGTCTCCCTGGGCCGTGACACATCCCTGGAGCTGGTGCGCTGCCAGGGCCGCCGCTACTACGGCGGCTACCGAGTCTGCCTCCTGCTGCCCAGGGAAGAATACCAATTATGGAAAGACCGCTTGAAAGAAAACCTTCCGGAAAACAGGCTCTCATCCATTACCAACAGGGACAACTCCCACATCCGTCTCCGCCAATTCACGGGCTGGGAAGAAAAATCGGAAGATGGTGAATCGCCCTACACCCAGGGTACCGCCAGCTTCCTCCTCACCCAGGGCGGCATGACCCAGCTCGTCTACATCACCGCCGTCATCCTGGAAAAAGAAGACCATGTCCTCCTTGCCCTTTTCATTTCCGACCATAAGCAGGACACCAGGGGCATTCCCTTTGGAGAAATGGCTATAGCGCGCCCTGCGGGCGTAGAAGGTTCTAAAGTTTGACGCCCGCTTTGCGGGCGAGGGTTCTTAGGTTTGACAGCGTCCTTTGGACGCTGAGGGTTGTGGTGGCGGCTACGCCGCAAGTTTACATGGGCCGCTTTGCGCCCGGGTTCAGAGGGTTGCCTCCCCACACAATTGTCCCACCGCTTGCGGGGGGAAGGTGGTGCCGCAGGCACCAAAGGGGGCCGGGTTCAGAGGGGAAGGTTGACGGCGCCTGTGGCGCCGTCGGTTCTAAAGGTTCTAAAGTTTGACACAGCCTGCGGCTGCGAGGGTTGTGGTGGCGGCTGCGCCGCAATATATAGTCTGCGTTACGTGCTTCCCCTTTGTGTCACAAATGCTGCATGACGTACTTCCAGAGCCCCCTTCCTCTGGAAGGCCGAAGCCCTGCAGAGGGCTTCTGAGCCGGGCTCTTATTTGAGCATAGCCTGCACATAAAGCGAACACCTTAGAACCCGGCCGCTGTTGTCGCCAGAGCGGGCGGTGGATAGCGGCGTCAGTTCTTTCAGATCTATTTTCAGCACTCCGCGCAGCCCCTTCCAGCAGAAAGCTGACAGCCGAAAGCCGACAGCCACCCTCACTGTCCCACTATCTCACTAATACACTATCCCACTGGTCCACCAGCCCACCAGCCCACTAAAAAAGAGCTCATCAGAGCTCTTTTTTTCCCTCCTCTTTTTTCTTCATAGCCTCTTCTCTCTGCTTGTGAGCCCGGTCATAGGCGCCGGTCCGTTTGAGGGCCATGGAAATGACAGCCACTACGGCACAGAGAAGGATGAAAAGGTTCACCGTAGTGACCCCTTCGCCAAAGCCGATACGGTAGATAGAGTAGAAGAGAACCACCACCAGCAGGAAATCCTGAAATTTTGAAAACATACTGCCTTCCTCCGCTTCATACATTATAATCTTACAATAGCGGAAAGGAGCGGCTTCGTCAAGTATGATTTCCTTTTCAGCAGGTATGGCAGTCTTCGTAGATTCCCTTTTCCTTCAGGAGCTGAATCACGGTCTCACCGATATCTGCCACAGTCTTTGCCACTGGGATGCCTACGGCGTTCAGGGCTGCAATCTTTTCAGCCGCCGTGCCCTTGCCGCCGGAAATGATAGCGCCGGCGTGGCCCATGCGTTTTCCTGGAGGTGCCATGCGGCCTGCGATGAAGGCAGCCACCGGCTTTTTCATGTTTTCATGAATCCATGCAGCCGCCCTTTCTTCTGCATTGCCGCCGATTTCACCGATCATGAGCACCGCTTCCGTTTCCGGGTCCTCATTGAAGAGCTTCAGGGTATCGATGAAATCCATGCCCTTGATAGGGTCGCCGCCGATACCGATGGCAGTGGTCTGGCCGATGCCGGCCTGGGTGAGCTGGAAGGTGGCTTCATAGGTGAGGGTGCCGGACTTGGACACCACGCCTACATGGCCCTTTTTATAAATCTGGGAGGGAATGATGCCGATATTCGCTTCTCCCACGGAAATGATGCCCGGGCAGTTCGGCCCGATGAGACGGGTCTTCTTTCCTTCCATGTAGCGGTGTACCTTCACCATGTCTTCCACCGGGATATGTTCCGTAATGCACACCACCAGCTCAAGGCCTGCTTCCACTGCTTCCAGAATGGCGTCTGCCGCAAAGGGGGCAGGCACGAAAATGACGGAAGCATTGGCACCGGTCACTGCCACGGCGTCCCGGACGGTATTGAATACAGGCACGCCGCAGCATACCTGGCCTGCCTTCCCCGGCGCCGTACCGCCTACAATGTTCGTACCGTAAGCCTGCATCTGCTCCGTATGGAAACGGGCGGCCTTTCCTGTAATGCCCTGTACAATGACCTTTGTATCTTTATGGATTAATATACTCATGACCGACCCTCCTTATTTCTTTTCCTTCTGTTCTTTGGCCAAACGGATAACCATCTTAGCCCCTTCATCCATGGAAGAGGCAGGGAAAAGGTTCACGATATTCGCTTTATGGAGAATTTCCCGTCCTCTTTCCACGTTCCGGCCTTCCAGACGAACCACCACGGGGATGGGGAACTCTTCCTTCCCGCCGGAAAGGAGAGCCGCCGCCTCCACGATACCAGTGGCAATGACGTCGCACTTATTGATGCCGCCGAAAATATTAATCAGAATGCCATGGACCTGGTCGTCCTCCAGCATGATTTTGAAGGCCGCCACAATTTTCTCCGGTGTGGAATCGCCGCCTACATCCAGGAAATTGGCCGGTTCCCCGCCGTTTTCCTTGATAATATCCACCGTCGCCATGGCAAGGCCCGCACCGTTCACCATGCAGGCCACATCACCGCCCAGATTGACATAGTTCAGTCCTTCTGCCGCGGCCTCCCTTTCCTTCTGGTCCTCCTCCGTAATATCCCGGAGAGCCACGATTTCCGGATGACGGGACAGGGTGCTGTCATCAAAATTCAGCTTCGCATCCAGTGCCAGCACTTCATTTTCCTCTGTCACCACCAGCGGGTTGCACTCTGCCAGGGAGCAGTCCTTGTCCACGAAGAGCTTGTACAGATATTTCATAAAAGTCTTCGCCTTCGGCACCACCGCCTGCTCCATGTGGAGAGCATAGGCCATGCGGACTGCCTGGAAATCGGCCAGACCGATGGCCGGGTCGATATATTCCTTCAGGATAGCATCCGGATTTTCCGCAGCCACATCTTCGATGGACATGCCGCCGGATTCGGAGCACATCATCACCACGCAGCGGGACTCCCGGTCCACCACAAAGGAAATATAATATTCCTTCTTAATATGGGCGCCCGCTTCAATGAGAAGGCGGTTCACCTTCTTCCCCTGGGGCCCTGTCTGTCGGGTCACCAGAGTGCTGCCCAAAAGGGCCTTCGCATACTTCCGCACCTCATCCAGTGAATGGGCCAGCTTCACGCCCCCCGCCTCGCCGCGGCCGCCGGCATGAATCTGCGCCTTCACTACCACCACCGGCGTGCCGATACGCTTCGCAGCAGCCACCGCATCCTCCACGGTGAATGCAGGATACCCTTCAGGCACATGGATGCCATATTCCTTCATAATGGCCTTGCTCTGATATTCATGTATATTCATAAACATCCCCCTTTTCGGAAATGAAAGAACCGCCACTGCGGTTCCAGTAGAGAAGCAGACATGAAATCAACGCCTCCCTCTTTTTCGTTTATCAAATTACATTTCCTATCATATCACCTTATGTGTCAGCAAAAAAGGTGATATCCCATAAATAAGGTACTCTTTGCGAAATTAGCATAGCCTATATGGGGTATAGTGAGAAAAAGGGATAGTATACTGGGGTGCGCCCATTGGGTGCAAAAGGGCTCTAAAGATGTACCGGCCTTCGTCCGGAGGTTTCTAAAGTTTGACGGAGCCTACGGCTGTGAGGGTGATGGCAGCGGCTGCACCGCAGTATTTAGACGGCGTTACGTACTTTACTTCCCGCCCCACTTGTCCACTTGTTATCCTGAGCGAAGCGAAGGATCTCGGTAAGTACTGTAAGTGACAGAAACGCCGCTAAATACCAGTCGGCGGGAAGGAGTTTCTTTTGTTCTTTTAGTCCCCTTCTTTCGGTAAGGGATGCGGGCAATGGAGGATAGAATCATCACATTGGGATAATGATTCAGAGGGGGCTGCTGCGCCGCAATTTTATAGCCAGCGTTACGTACTCTCCTTCCCGCCTCCCACTAGTCATCCTGAACGAAGTGAAGGATCTCGGTAAGTACTGTAAATGGCAGAAACGCTGCTAAGTACCAGTCGGCGGGAAGGAATGCAAATATCGCAGGGTACGTCCAAATATGCAGAGCCATCATTTTATGAAGAGCCGAACCGATGAATAAATCTGTGCCTTTTTCTCCCCTGATACTTCTTCCCCTCCCCCATGACTATCCATATAGAAACAGCACCGGTGAAGTCCCCTCAGCAATCCTGCAGGCGCCCATCCATGGAGCAGGAGGGAGGGGATGGAGGCGGAAGCGGTTTCTCCTTCAGTGCACTGAAACCAATGGAATAAAAAGCATACATAGGCCAGGAGATTGCAGGATAATGGATGTCTCCCCTGTCCTGTATGCTTTTCCATGTAAAAAGGCTTCACAGATATCTGTGAGGCCTTTTTGTGGTGCTTTATTTCCTGTGGCTCTTCCACCAGCCTATGAGGCATACCGCTGCTGCCAGGAGGGCGGGGAGTCCCATTTCTATCCGGTTTCCTGCGGCGGCTGTAATCACAGGACCCAGGGCTTTGTCGTGGAGGAACATGGTGCCGGAGGTCCAGCCGATCATGGCGGCGCCGGCATACATGAGGAAGGGGAAGCGGTCAAGCACTTTCCCTATGAGCTGGCTTCCCAGGACGATAATGGGAATGCTTACCATGAGGCCGAAGACTACGAGGAGGAAGTCTCCATTGGCGGCGCCGGCTACGGAGAGGATGTTGTCGATAGACATGAGGAAATCCGCCAGAATAATGGTTTTCACCGCGCTCCACAGGTTATCGGAGGCTTCGATGTGCGGGTCTTCTTCTCCCGGCGCCACGAGATGGATGGCAATGGGGATAAGGAGGATGCCGCCCAGTACCTGGAGGTAGGGGATGGTGAGGAGCCATACGGCCACGAAGGTAAGGGCCATGCGGAGTCCTACGGCACCTATGGTGCCGATAAGAATGGCTTTCTTCCGCTCCTTTCCGGGGAGGCGGTTGGAGGCCATGGCAATGACTACCGCATTATCGCCGCCCAGGGATAAGTCCATCAATATAATGGCTCCCACGCTGAGCCAGAACTGCATTGTAAATATTTCCATCGTTTTCCCTTTCACAATAAAAGAAACGGCACGATTCACTGCCGTTTCTTTTCAATGAATAACTGTCAGTCCTTATTATAGCCGTTCTGCCTGCTCTGTCAAATGGGGGAGGGATTAGACGATAGACGATAGAAATTAGATTTCAGACGTCAGACTTCAGATTCCTACCACTTACGGCGGGGCGGGAGAGTCATTCCTTTCGCTTCCCGAACTGCCGGTATTTACTGACGTTTCTATCATTTACGACTCTTACCAAGATTCTTCGCTTCCGCTCAGAATGACCGGTCTGGGGAGGAGAAAGAGTCGTTTAGCATGCTATCCTTACTGCCGGTATGTACTGGCGTTTCTATTACTTACGGCGCTTACCGAGGTTCTTCGCTGCGTCCAGAATGACTGCCGCGGGAATGCCCCGGGAACCAAGAAACCGGAAACTCCCGGTTTCCTCACATAATAGCCAGTTTGGAGTTCAAGATATCGGTGATGAACATGTGGCCCGGGGCGTGGGTAATCATAATGTCCGGCTTTACGGTCATGGCTGCTGCCTGGGGTGTAACGCCGCAGGCCCAGAAGACGGGGATTTCGCCTTCTTTGATTTCCGATGGGTCACCGAAGTCCGGCTTGTCTATGTCTTTGATTCCGATGGCCGAGGGATCTCCCAGATGGATGGGGGCTCCGTGGACGAAGGGCATGCGGGTGGTAATCTGCACGGCGCGGATAGCGTCGGCCGGTTTCATGGGACGCATGGATACCACCATGGGGCCGTGGAAAACGCCGGCGGGAACGCAGGGGATGTTGGTGATGTACATAGGTACATTGTGATGGTCGGTGATGTGGCGCACGTCCAGGCCATCTTCAATCATGGGACTTTCAAAGGAGAAGCTGCAGCCCAGAAGGAAGGCCACATAGTCGTCCTGCCAATAGCCCGAAAGGTCTGTCACTTCATCGGTAAGGGCGCCTTTTTTGTAAATGCGGTATTTCGGGATGTCGAAGCGGATATCCGCGCCGGGAGCTGCCAGCTTCGGCTCCGGATTGCCTGCTTCCGTCACGTCCAGAAGGGGACAGGGTTTCCTGTTCCGCTGGGTGAAGAGGAGAAAGTCAAAGGCCAGACTTTTGGGCAGGATGGCCAGATTGGCCTGGGCGTAGCCATTGCACATGCCGCTGGTCTGTCCGGTGATTTTTCCTTCCCGAATCAGTTTCCGTACATCCTTCGGTTTCCAGTTTCCGTAATCCATGATATCTCCTTTCTATCCGTTTTCCGCGGATTGCAGGAATTCCTTGAGATGCCTTTCCACATAGGTGGTGTCCACTTCTCCTTCCGCAAAGGCTTTGGATGATATGATGGCCTTCTGGAGGGGAATATTGGTGGATACCCCTTTGATATGGAAAGCAGAGAGGGCTTCCTTCATTTTCTTCCTTGTCTTTTCCCTGGTATCGTCATGAACAATGAGTTTAGCAATCATGGAATCGTAGAAGGGGGAAATTTCAGCGCCCCGGCGCATGGCGGTATCTACGCGGATGCCTTCGCCCTTCGGCACCTCAAAAGTGAGGAGCCGTCCCGGCGACGGGGCGAATCCGCGGAATGGGTTTTCCGCATTAATGCGGCACTCCATGGTCCAGCCCTGGGGCGTAAGATCTTCCTTCCAGGGAAGGGACTCTCCGTCGGCAATGCGTATCATGGTTTCCACCAGTTCCGTGCCGGTGGCTTCTTCGGTAACGCCGTGCTCCACCTGGATTCTTGTATTCATTTCCATGAAATAGAAATCCCTGTCCGGCGTGACAATGAATTCCACAGTGCCGGCGCCTACATAGTTCGAAGCCCGGGCTGCTTTTTTCGCCGCTTCTTCCATCTTCTGCCGAAGGGTTTCATCCATGATGGGGGACGGGGACTCTTCTATCATTTTCTGGTGGTTTCTCTGGGAGGAGCAGTCCCTTTCACCAAGAGCCGCCACATGGCCTTCCCGGTCCGCCATAATCTGCACTTCCACATGGTGCACTTTCCGGAAGAACCGTTCCAGGTAAATGTCACCGTTCCCGAAGGCCTTCAGCGCTTCTGTGGAGGCCTCTTTCATATTCTTTTTCAGCTCTTCTTCATCATCCGCTTCCCGCATGCCCTTGCCGCCGCCGCCGGCGGAGGCTTTGATGAGGACGGGGTAGCCGATGCGACGGGCAGCAGCTATGCCTTCCTCTTCGGAGTGGATGATACCGTCGCTTCCCGGTATCACCGGTACGCCTACCGATTTCATAAGGCTTCTGGCCCTTGCTTTGTCCCCCATTTCCCAGATGGTTTCCGCCCGAGGGCCGATGAAGATGAGCCCCCTTTCTTCGCAGAGGCGGGCAAAGGTGCCGTTTTCAGAAAGGAAGCCGTAGCCCGGATGGATGCCGTCGGCCATGGTGAGACGGGCAGCGGTCAAAAGGGCGGGGATGGACAGATAGCTCTGCTGGGCCGGCGGGGGCCCGATGCAGATAGATTCATCCGCCTCTTCCACGGGAATGGTGTTTCTGTCTGCCTTGGAATAAGCCAGGATAGAGGTTTTTCCCGTATTTCTGCAGGCTTTGATAATGCGGAGGGCGATTTCTCCGCGGTTGGCTATCAAAACCCTGTTCACTCTTCTCAGCATTATTTCACGGTCCTGATTTTGAAAAGAGGCTGGTCATACTCCACATAGTCGCCGGAGTGGACAAGGATTTCTTCCACCACGCCGGAAACTCCCGCCGGAATTTCTGTGAATACCTTCATGGATTCGATGAGGCAGAGGGTGCTGTTTTCCGACACCCTGTCCCCTATGGCTACATAGGGCGCATCATCGGGGCTTGGGGATGCATAGAAGACCCCTACCAGCGGCGCCGTCACCGTAATGAGGGCGCCGGTCTCTTTCTTTTCTTCTGCCGCCGGAGCCGCTGCCGGAGCGGAAAGAGGCGGCGCTCCGTTCTTTTCCAGCTCCACCGAGAGTCCCTCCAGGGTGACCTTCATTTTAGAAAGTCCCCCTTCGTTAAAGAGACGCACAATCTCTTCCAGTGATTTCAACTGTTCTTTATCCATTCCTATTCCCCCCAGCCGGTTCTATAGGAAATCCCTTCCCTGATTTCCCTCATTTTTTTCTCCATAAATATAAATTCATCTTCCGCTTCTTCCCTGCTGATTTTTTTGAAGCAGATGGTATCCTTCGGACCTTTCTGGGCAATCCGTCCTATGTCCACCAGGGCGGCCTGCCCGATTTCCGGATAGCCGGCGCAGCTCTGGTGCTCCGCCATGAGGATGATGGGATTGCCTTCCGGCGGTACCTGGATGGTGCCAAGGGCGCACATTTCGGAAATCATTTCCAAAGGACTCGTAAGCCCCAGTTTCGGGCCGCTCAAACGGTATCCCATGCGGTCGGAATTGGCGGTGACGATGTAGTGGCCTTCATTTAGAAGCTGATGGCTTTTCTCTGTGAAATTGTCGTACTGGAGCCCTTCGGTATAGCGGATAGGTTCCCGCAGGCTCTTTTCATTCATGTAGAAGTTCCCGGCAAACCAGGAAGGCCACCCGAAATTTTTCCCATCCAGCAGGGACTTCATGTATTTCTTCACCTTTTCCGAAGGCTCACCGGTGGGCACGGAATCTCCCGCCCGGATGGGCCGTCCTTCAAAGCCGCCGATGCCTGCCCTGGCGTAGGTGCTCTGGCTTCCCATGACATAGGGCACCGTAAAGCCTCCTGCCACCGCCATGTAGCCCCGGACGCCCAGACGGGGACGGCCGAAGGAGAGCACGGTGCCCGCCTTCACCGCCACCGGCCGGTACATGGGCACCGGTATGCCCTTGATATTGGGCGAAAGGTCTGCGCCGGTCAGGGCAAGGAGGGTATCTTCCTCAAAGGTCATGTCCGGGCCGATGAGTGTCATTTCAATGGCGCCGGCCCCTTCCTCATTCCCCACCAGCAGGTTGGCCGCCCGAAGGGACAGGGGATCCATGGCACCGGACACGTTAATGCCGTATTTCTGGTATCCCACCCGTCCCAGGTCCTGGATGGTGGTGACCAGACTGTGGCTCGCTATATGAATCATGATTTCTCACCCCGGATTTTCCTGTATTCTTCCTCTGTCACCGCACGGAAATGGACATGGTCCCCCGCTCTTAAGAGGGTAGGTTCCTCCTGGTTATGGGGGCGGAACATATCCACCGGCGTACGGCCGATGAGCTGCCAGCCGCCGGGGGTAGAAAGGGGATACCCTCCTGTCTGCTCGCCGGCTATGCCGATGCTGCCGGCGGGGATGGCAAGCCGAGGCGACACCCGCCTGGGGGTGGCAATTCTTTTGTCCATACCGCCCATATAGGGAAATCCGGGGCAGAAGCCCAGCATGTACACCAGATACTCCGGGGACGTGTGGATTTTCACCACTTCCTCCTCCGTCATATGATGGAACTCTGCCACATAGGACAGATCCGGGCCGTAAACGCCGCCATAGCACACAGGGATTTCTACCTGCCTTGGAATGGAAGGTTTTACCATTTCCGCCTGCCTGATATAGGAGGTCATCTTTTCCCGCATGGTGTCCCCCGGCCTTTTATCCGGAAAAGCTTCGAATACCTTCCATGGGTTGTAGTATACTGTGAGTCCGGTGTAGGAGGCCACGCATTCTTCAAAGCCTTCAAAGGGGTGGGCTTCCGTATATTCGGAAAGGCTCTGTATCTTCTTCTGGATATCGGGACTGATGGTATGGCCGAAAATCACCAGCACCGCCGCTTCCCCCACATTTCTTACTTCATATTCCATAACATCACCTGCATCTACAAAGCAGCCATGATTTTAGGCAGATTGTTTATGACTGTCATAATACCCATGTAGGCTGTCATCACTACCACCACGGCGCCAAGAGCAGCCATCCAGTAAGGATGGTGGTAGTCGCCAACAATCTTCTTATTGTAGGCGCCGAGGAGGATGACACCCAGGGTAACAGGAAGGATAAGGCCGTTCAGTGTGCCTACGATGACCAGCACTGCCACCGGCCGTCCGATGACAGCAAAGACAATGGTGGAGAACACGATGAAGGCGATAATGAATTTCTGGTAATTGATATCAATGGTCTTGCTGAAGGAGCGGAGGAAGGAAACGGAAGTATAGGCAGCGCCGATGACGGAGGTAATGCCTGCAAAGAAAAGGACGACGCCGAAAATCTTGTATCCTGCCACCCCTGCTGCCAGCTGGAATACGGAAGCCGGCGGGTTCTTCGGGTCCAGTGCCAGCCCTGCCGCTACCACACCCAGGGTAGCCAGGAAGAGAAGCACCCGCATGACGCCGGTGACAAGGACGCCGGTGGTGGCGCTCCTCGTAATCTGCCCCAGATTTTCCTTCCCCGTAATGCCTGCATCAATGAGACGGTGGCCGCCGGAAAAGGTAATGTACCCGCCTACGGTACCGCCTACGATGGTAACGATGGCCATGAAATCAATGGTGGCCGGGTCCACGGTGCGCATCACTGCTTCACCTACCGGTGGATTGGACGTAATAGCCACATAGAGAGTCAAAAGAATCATGACGCCGCCGGCCAGGGCGGTGAGCTTATCCATCACCTTTCCCGCTTCCCTAACGGTGAAAACAATAACCGCAATGGCGGCGCTGATGACGGCGCCGATTTTAGGGTCTACTCCCAGAAGCACATTGAGCCCCAGGCCTGCACCGGCCACATTGCCGATATTAAAAGCCAGACCGCCGGCTACAATGAGCAGGGCCACCATGTACCCCAGTCCCGGGAAGACCATGTTTGCAATATCCTGGCCCCGCTTTCCGGAAATACCGATAATGCGCCATACATTCATCTGGGCAATCACGTCCAGAATGATGGTGAAGAGAATAACAAAGCCGAAGCTGGCGCCCAGCTTCTGGGTAAATACGGTGGTCTGCGTCAGAAAGCCCGGGCCGATGGAAGAAGTAGCCATCAGAAAGGCTGCGCCCAGAAGGACTTTCCACTGTGTTGATTTCTTGTCTCCCATAAGGATTCCCTCCCTGTCTGCATCAATTTACATCATCTTTGGTCCTATAAGAATTCCCTCTTTTTCCAGGGTCTTTCTGATTTTCTTCGTGAAGGCCAAAGCCTTTGGGCCGTCGCCGTGAACGCAGATAGTTTCGGCTTTCACGGAAATCACCCTGCCGTCAAGGGTGGTGACCTTTCCATCTCTCACCATGGAAAGCACCTGGGCAAGGGATTTTTCCTCGTCCGTAATCATGGCACCTGCCTCACCTCTCGGTGTCAGAGTACCGTCAGCCTGATAGGTCCGATCTGCAAATACTTCGCTGGCAGTGACAAGACCTTCCCTCTCTCCGGCTCTGATGATTTCGCTCCCTGCCAGTCCGTAGAGCACCAGACCCTCATCCACATCACGGACCGCCTTGGCAATGGCTGCGGCAAGGATGCTGTCTTTAGCAGCCATGTTGTAAAGAGCGCCGTGGGGCTTCACATGGGCCACCTTCACGCCCTGGCTCTTTGCCATGGCCATGAGGGCCCCCACCTGGTACACCACCATGGTGTAGGCATCCTCTGGGGTAATGGCCATCTTCCGCCTGCCGAATCCCACAAGGTCCGGCAGCCCCGGATGGGCACCGATAGATACGCCCTTTTCCTTGGCAAGCTGAACCGTATGAAGCATGACCTTCGGGTCTCCTGCATGGAAGCCGCAGGCCACATTGGCGGAGGATACGTATTGCAATACCTCCTCGTCACAGCCTATGGTGTAAGCGCCAAAGCTTTCTCCCAAATCACTGTTCAAATCAATCTTCATTTCCATTCCCCCTTTAATACACAAAAAGGCCCCATTCTCATGGAAGCCTTCTTTGCCTTAAGGGCACAAAACGGCAGGGAGATCATCCCTGCCGCTTCATCGCTCTATGTATATTTAATTAAATAACAGTATATATTATACATTAGCCTTTGTCAATGCAAAAAGAAAGAAAAGAAAAAACTCCTGTCCTGCAACAAAAACGAGCCCATTCCGAAGGGAAGCAATAAGGGCAATAAAAAAAGCAGTGCCGAAGCACTGCTTTTCTTATGCATAGTTCAAGCTGGTATTAGCCAACGGTGAACAGCGGATCGCCGCCCTGTACGGACTGGCCTTCGGTAACCTGCATGGAGGTAACTTTGCCATCGCAAGGAGCCATAATCGGGTTGCCCATCTTCATAGCTTCCAGAACGAGGACTTCGTCGCCGGATGCTACTGCATCACCAACATGTTTGTTGATGCGGATAACTTTACCAGGCATCGGAGCTTCAACGGATTCGCCTGCACCTGCAGGAGCTGCTGCCGGAGCGGGAGCCGGAGCCGGAGCGGGAGCCGGAGCTGGAGCTGCTGCCGGAGCCGGAGCTGCTGCCGGTGCCGGAGCTGCTTTCGGAGCTGCTGCCGGTGCCGGAGCTGCTGCTGCAGCGCCGCCATCTTTAACTACTACATCGTAATCCTGGCCGTTAACTGTTACAGTAAATTTTCTCATTGTCTTTCCTCCTAAATGATTGTACTTTCAACTTTCAATTAGAACTGCTGATTACCGGAAACGCCTGCAATGCGGGCTGCGGTGGTCCAGCCGGTTCTAGCTGCCGGGCGGATGGAGACGATTTCGCCGCCACCCATAGCAACGATAGCAGCAGCAATAGCTGCTACGACTGCACCATTGTCAGCGGCTTTAGGAGCTGCTGCAGGAGCTGCAGCTGCTCTCTTGGGAGCTGCGGCCGGTGCCGGTGCTGCGGACTGATTGAGAGATGAACGTACCTGCCAGATCATGATCAGGGCAATTACTGCAACAACGGCAGCAAATACCGCGATATACATAACTGTACTGTTATCCATCTGTACCCATCCTTTCAATTAGAGTATTTAAGCGGCAAATATTAGAGCGGAATGTTTCCGTGTTTCTTTGCCGGGTGTACTTCGTGCTTGGAAGCAAGCATCTTCAGTGCATTGATGATTGTCGGACGAGTATTTCTCGGATCGATAACTGCGTCTACATAGCCGCGTTCTGCAGCTTTGTAAGGAGTAGCGAATTCTTCCACATATTCCTTTGTGCGCTGTTCTTTGTTCGGATCTTTCTTGAAGATGATGTTAGCTGCGCCTGCAGGTCCCATAACAGCGATTTCAGCGGTCGGCCAAGCGAATACCTGGTCAGCGCCCTGTTCACGGGAGCACATAGCAATGTAGGAGCCGCCGTATGCTTTACGGAGAATCATGGTGATCTTCGGAACGGTAGCTTCGCAGTAAGCGAACAGCATCTTAGCGCCGTGACGAATTACGCCGGCATATTCCTGCTGTTTGCCGGGCAGGAAGCCTGGTACGTCGACGATGTTAAGAACCGGAATGTTGAAGCAGTCGCAGAAACGAATGAAACGAGCTGCTTTATCGGATGCGTTGTAGTCAAGGCAGCCTGCCATGAATGCCGGCTGGTTAGCAATGATACCAACAGTCTGTCCGTCCATACGAGCGAAGCAGGTGATGATGTTCTTTGCGAATTCCTTAGCTACATCGTAGTATTCGCCGTTATCTACAATGGACTTGATAACATCGTACATGTTATATGGAGCATTGGAGCTTTCAGGCATAAGGGTGTCGAGAGCCGGATCGGTTCTTGTGGGATCATCACCGGTTTCAACGATAGGAGCATCTTCCATGTTGTTGGACGGCAGGAAGGAGAGCAGGTAACGAATCTGTTTAATGCAGTCTTCGTCGTTTTCAGCTGCGAACTGAGCTACACCGGAAGTACGGTTATGGGTCATTGCGCCGCCGAGAGCTTCTGCTGTGATTTCTTCGCCGGTTACAGATTTAACTACAGCCGGGCCGGTCAGGAACATCTGGGATGTCTTCTTAACCATGTAAATGAAGTCGGTCAGAGCCGGGGAATATACAGCGCCGCCTGCAGATGGTCCCATGATTGCGGAAATCTGGGGAATAACGCCGGATGCAATGGTGTTGCACCAGAAAATCTTGCCGTAGCCAGAGAGGGCATCGACAGCTTCCTGAATACGAGCTCCGCCGGAATCGTTCAGGCCTACGCAAGGTGCACCGACTTTCAGAGCCAGTTCATTTACGTGAACGATCTTAGCTGCATGCATTTCACCAAGGGAGCCGCCTTCAACGGTGAAGTCCTGAGCGAATGCAAATACAAGTCTTCCATCAACAGTGCCGTAACCTGTTACTACACCTTCACCAGGGAGATCTTTCTTTTCCTGGCCGAAGTTGTGGCAGCGGGATTTTACAAGGGCATTGACTTCTACGAAAGTGCCTTCATCAAACAGAAGAGCAAGTCTTTCACGAGCAGTCAGTTTGCCTTTTGCATGCTGTTTTTCAACACGTTTTTCGCCACCCATAGCCTCTACATGAGCGAGGTTTTTATGGAGAAGTTCAATTCTTTCTTCAACAGTTGCCATTCTTACACCTCCAAAAATTTTAGGGTCCCCCTGAAGGGGGATGAGCTGTCAGAAAAGACAGCTCATATGCCATCGTTCAAATTATTTCTTGAAGGATGGGCCGCCGGGGCGTTCTGTCAGTTCAAGCAGAAGGCCAGTTGCCTTTGGATGCAAGAATGCAATATGACAGCCGCCTGCACCAACACGGAACTTCTTGTCGATGAGCGGAACTTCTTTAGCCTGCAGATCAGCCAGAGCAGCTTCGATGTCATCTACACGAAGAGCAACATGCTGGAAACCGTTTTTGCCGTTGTTTGCTTTTTCAATGAAACGAGCAATCGGGCCGTCCGGAGTGGTGGAACCCAGGAATTCGAGTTCGCATGCTTCGGTCTGAGCGGATGGTTTGAAGAAGCTTGTGGTTACATGCTGTTCTTCAACGGTTTCATCCGGCAGAGAAGGTTCAAGTCCGAAAATGTCTTTCATCTGCTGTTTAATCTTTGCAAGATCTTTAACAGCTACGCCAACATGATCGACAGTTAAAACTTTGAATGCCATAATAACTCCTCCTTTAAAATTATTTGAATATTTTGCCCACAATGGAATCAACGACTGTAAACGGATCAGTTTTCCGTTCAAAGACCTGTTCCACGTAGTCACTAAATTCACCCGTCTTGGAGATATTTTCTTCAATATGACGGGAAATGCGGTCGTGAATCATCTCAAGCATTTCAGAACGAGCCCGGTCACGTCTTCTTTCTTCAAGAACGCCGGATTCTTCCAAATACTTGCGGTGATCACCCAGGGCTGCTACTACATCATCTACACCCTGGTCTTTGTTCGCAATCGTCCTTTCAATCGGTGGACGCCAGTTCTGAGCTTCACCCAGATCGAGCATCATTTCGATTTCTACATTCAGACGATCTGCGCCGTCGCGGTCGCATTTATTGATGACGAATACATCACCAATTTCGAGGATACCTGCTTTAATAGCCTGAATATCGTCACCAAGTCCAGGTACGAGCACAACAAGTGTTGTATCCGCATTTTTGACGATATCGACTTCTGACTGTCCTACGCCTACTGTTTCGATGAAAATAACATCGAGACCGAAAGCATCCATCAGTTTTACCGCATCAGCTGTCTTGCGGGAAAGTCCGCCCAGACTGCCGCGCGTGCCCATACTACGGATATAAACACCCTTATCCAAGGTCAGGTCGTTCATTCTGATACGGTCGCCAAGGATGGCGCCGCCGGAGAACGGACTGGTAGGATCGACTGCAACGATACCTACGGTCTTACCCTGAGCACGGTATTTCTTGATCAGGGCATCTGACAGTGTGCTCTTACCCGCACCAGGTGCACCAGTGATACCGATGACCTGTGCACGACCGGTATGATGATAGATATCTTTCATGATATCTTCAAAACCATCCCGTTCGTCTTCAACGATGGTAATTGCTCTCGCTAAGGCACGTCTGTTTCCATTCCAAAAATCTTTCATTGAGAATTCCATGGATACACCGC
Organism: uncultured Dialister sp.; assembly: GCF_937959425.1. GTDB lineage: Bacteria > Bacillota > Negativicutes > Veillonellales > Dialisteraceae > Dialister. The sequence goes on along the minus strand of NZ_CALGPS010000211.1, from coordinate 10,584 downwards.
CTTTTCGAAGAGTAAAGAGAAATAAGATAGTTGCAAGGGGCTGGAGGCAGTCCCCCAGTCCCTAGCAGCTAAATTACCAAAGCGCTAATGATAAACAGCGGTCAGCTGATTATTTCTTAACGTTTTCTTTAATGAAGTCAATAACTTTCTTTGTTGGGGTGCCAGGTGTGAAGATAGCTTTTACGCCAGCTTTTTCGAGGCCCGGGATATCGTCTTCGGGGATTACGCCGCCGCCGATAACCAGTACGTCGCCCATTCCTTTAGCCTTCAGTGCTTCTACAACTTCCGGGAAAAGGGTGTTGTGAGCGCCGGAGAGCAGGGACAGAGCTACTACATCAACGTCTTCTGCGTCTGCTGCTTCAACAATCTGTTCAACAGTCTGACGAAGACCGGTGTAAATAACTTCCATGCCTGCGTCGCGAAGTGCACGGGCAATAACTTTTGCACCACGATCGTGTCCATCAAGACCCGGTTTAGCTACGAGTACTCTGATACGTTTGTCTGCCATTGTAAATTACCTCCAGAAATATGTTGAGTAATGTAATATTCTCTTGCTTCAGGCTGCCCTAAGATTAAAGGGTGTTGTGCGGTTTGTATTCACCGAATACTTTACGGAGAACGCCGCAGATTTCGCCTTCGGTGCAGTATGCACGTACGCAGTCGAGGATGACTGGCATAAGGTTAACATGGTCTGGGCCTTCAGCCGGAGTCTGAGCTGCTTTTTCAAGTTTAGCCAGTTCTTCAGCAACTTTAGCCTGGTCACGGTTTTCCTTATCCTTAGCGAGCTGAGCTTTCTTCTTTTCGCCAACGGATGCATCGATCTTCAGCAGGCCGGTAACCGGTGGTTCTTCCATGGTGAACTTGTTGACGCCAACGATTGTTCTTTCGCCGGATTCAACAGCCATCTGCCAAGCATAAGCGGAGTCCTGAATTTCTTTCTGGATGTAGCCTTTATCAATAGCTTCTACAGCGCCGCCCATTTCGTCGATCTTCTTGATGTACTGCATAACTTCTTCTTCGATGGCGTTGGTCATTGCTTCAACATAGTAGGAGCCGCCGAGCGGGTCAACTACGTCAGCCAGGCCGGATTCGTAAGCTACGATCTGCTGGGTACGGAGAGCGATGGTTACGGATTCAGTGGTCGGAAGAGCCAGTGCTTCATCGCGGGAGTTGGTGTGCAGGGACTGGGTGCCGCCCATAACTGCTGCTGCGGTCTGCAGAGCAACACGAACGATGTTGTTGTTCGGCTGCTGAGCGGTCAGCATGGAGCCTGCGGTCTGGGTGTGGAAACGGAGTTTCATGGACTTCGGGTTTTCAGCATGGAATCTTTCTTTCAGGATTCTAGCCCAGATACGACGGGAAGCACGGAATTTAGCAACTTCTTCGAGTACGTTGTTGTGAGCGTTCCAGAAGAAGGACAGACGTGGAGCGAATTCATCGATCTTCATGCCTGCTTTCAGAGCTGCTTCGATGTATGCAATACCATCAGCAATGGTGAATGCAACTTCCTGAGCAGCGGTGGAACCAGCTTCACGGATATGATAGCCGGAAATGGAAATGGTGTTCCACTTCGGTACGTTTGCGGAGCAGTATTCGAAGATATCGGTGATCAGACGCATGGACGGTTTAACCGGGAAAATGTAGGTGCCGCGTGCTGCGTATTCCTTGAGGATATCGTTCTGAATGGTGCCGCGAAGAGCTGCTGCAGGAACGCCCTGTTTTTCAGCTACAGCGATGTACATAGCCAGCAGGATGGAAGCCGGTGCGTTGATGGTCATGGAAGTAGAAACCTTGCCAAGATCAATGCCGTCGAACAGTCTTTCCATATCGTAGAGGGAGTCGATAGCTACGCCTACTTTACCAACTTCACCAGCGGACATTTTGTCATCGGAGTCATAGCCGATCTGGGTCGGAAGGTCGAATGCTACAGACAGGCCGGTGCCGCCGTTAGCAATCAGGTATTTATAACGTTTGTTGGATTCTTCAGCGGTGGAGAAACCAGCATACATACGCATGGTCCAGAGACGGCCGCGATACATGGTGGGCTGTACGCCACGGGTGTAAGGATATTCACCAGGGAAACCGAGGTCTTTTTCATAATCGAAACCTTCGAGATCGAGTGGTGTGTACAGGTTCTTATGTTTCAGACCAACTCTTTCCGGATGTTTTGCAACCTGTTTTGCATATTCTGCATTGTAGGCATCAAGTTTAGCTTTCAGGGATTCGTTAGACATGAGTTCATCTTCCTCCTAAAAAAGTAAGTATGTAACTATCTGGAAGTCTTGCCCTTTTTCATGGGAACCGCGGTTTTGTGCTCTTCTTGTTCCATTATCGGGGAAAGCTTCCGTCAGGGTTCCGCAAAGCCTTTCGCTGCCGCAGCGATCGTTTGAATCTTCTTGCAGCAGCTTTCGGACTCTTGCGAGACCCATGTGTATGACACTGTCATTGACAGCCATCACCATAGGTAATTATACAATATCTGGATTATTTGTAAAGTATTAAAGCACTTCTTGAAAAATTAAATTATTTCTTGAAATGCATATCTCCGGTTTCAGCCAGGCTTTCATGGAACTTGAATGCTTCCTGGAGGAGATGCGGGGTCTGGCTGTTGCCGCAGGCAGCGCATGCTCTTTCGTAGTAATCCATGAGCTGGTCTCTGAAGGACGGATGAGCAACGTTGTTGATGATAACCTTTGCTCTTTCCTTCGGGGTCAGGCCGCGGACATCTGCAACACCCTGTTCGGAGATGAATACATGGGTATCATGTTCGGTGTGGTCAACATGGGAGCACATCGGAACAACTGCAGAAATCTTGCCGCCCTTTGTGGTGCTGTGGCAGAAGAAGCAGGACAGGAATGCATTGCGGGCAAAGTCGCCGGAGCCGCCGATACCGTTCATCAGCTTGGTGCCTGTTACATGGGTGGAGTTTACATGGCCGTAAATATCCATTTCCAGAGCGGTGTTCATGCCGATTACGCCGATACGACGAACAACTTCACCGTTGTTGGAAATTTCCTGCGGACGAAGAACGATCTTCTTGTTGTACTTCTGGATGTTAGCATAGAAGCGTTTCAGTCCGTCCGGGGATGGGGACAGGGAAGTACCGGAAATCATGTCGATCTTGTCTTTATCAATCAGGTCGAACATGCCATCCTGAATAACTTCGGTGTATACGGAGAGGTTCTTGAAATCGGATTCAACGAGGCCGTGGATAACAGCGTTTGCTACGTTGCCTACGCCGGACTGCAGAGGCAGCAGGTTTTCAGGCAGTCTGCCGTGTTTAACTTCGTTCTTCAGGAAGTCAACCAGGTTGTTGCCCATAGCTTCTGCATCGTCATCCAGCGGAGCCAGTGTACGGGTTACATCAGGCATATCGCATGGAACGATAGCAACGATCTTTGCGGGATCACAGGGGATGTACGGGGTGCCTACGCGGTCGCCTGCATGGAGAATCGGAATCGGTTCACAGAATGGCGGATTCTTACGCATGTAGATATCAGCCATGCCTACCAGATCCAGCGGCTGGGTGGTGTTGACTTCTACAATGACTTTCTTTGCAGTGTCAACATATACAGGAGAGTTGCCGATTGCGGTGGTCGGATAGAGTTCACCGTTCGGTCCGATCTTGCAGACTTCAACTACTGCAAAATCCGGGCCTGTTACGTGTTCGCCCTTCACGTTGGTGAAGAAGCCTGCACGTACCTGCTGAGCAACATGGGACAGGTGCAGATCGTAGTAGTTTACTTTGCCTGCGTTGATAGCTTTTCTCAGGTTGGCATTGGTCTGGTAGGGCATACGGTTTCTAACGCCGTTTACAGCTACCAGTTCTGTATCAATCTGGGAACCGGTGGATGCGCCGGTCCAGATATCAACCTGGAATGGAGTTTCTTTCATGCGTTCTGCGAGTTCATGCATTGTAATTTTCGGATAGCCGCAGGGCGTAAATCCGGAAATACCGATGATATCGCCAGGATTGAACATTTTTGCTGCAGTCTTGGCATCGCATACCTTGGAGAGAAGACCTTTGTCTTCGATTCTGCTAAGGAATTCACTATCATTGGTGTCGATCATTACTATCATCCTCCCAAAAATGAAAAATAAATTATATAAAAGTCCGCAGCCGCAAAACCTGATTGCTCGCTTCAGCATTGCCGCAGAACTTTTTACCCGTAAAAAAACAGCCGCCTAATCCAAGTGGTATGAGTTTATCTTAAGATTATGTATGCCATGAAAGTGTAATACTATAATCACAAGACCAAACCCTCCAATCGTTAGATTCTGCTGACTGCATTTTGGTTCATTCAATCACCAGTATTATTATAGCACACTTTTCCCAATGAAAAGCCCCTAAATGCACCTTTTGTCTTACAAAATCCTTTGTACCCGTTATAAATATTTCCTATTAGACAAATTATGAATAATGTGACCTATAACCCTTTATTTACAAATAAGCCTATAAATCGGCGAATTTTTAATTGAAACATTTCAATTTATAGGTTCTCCTTACATGTACATGGAAATGTATGAATCAGGTCAGGCAGCGGTATGGATATTGAAAGCAGAGGGCTCAAAGGTGCAAAGGAGAAGGTTGACGGCGCCCAAGGCGCCGAAGGTTCTTAAGGTTCTCAGGTTTGACGGGCCCTGTGGGCCCGAAGGTTATTGATTGCCGCCTTTGGCGGCAATCAATATAAATCTTCATTTGCGTCATCAGTGCCTATGGCGGGGTGCCATTACCTTCCTGCCGGGGGAAGCGGACTTTCCGCAAAAAAAAGGAGCCTTGAGAAAATGGCATTTCTTCAAAGCTCCCGTTTCATGATTTGCTATCTGCATTCCTTATCTTTAATTTCTTTCCCACAGGATACGCAGAGGGCGGAGAGGCTCCAGAAGCAGAAGGATACAGACCGGCTGAAGAGCACATGGTCTCCAATGCTGATAACCCCAAGGGCCATGACCATGAGAAGGCCTCCCAGTCCCATGGACTTGGAAAAGCTGTCACTGCTATGTCTGTAAATCTTCCAGGAAAGAAGCCCCTGGGCAAAAAAAGCGGTAAGGAAAGCAAGACCGCCGGGAATCCCCACTTCCGCCGGCATATTGAGATACATACTGTGGGCATGGAAGATAAGAACGCCCTCTTCCTGGATAAAAAAATTATAATCCGGATAGGCCAGGAAATAGGTACCCCAGCCTACCCCCAGAAGAGGATGTTCCTCTATCATGGCCAGGGTGCTTTCCCAAAGGGCAAACCGCAGATCCACCGACGTATCTTCGCCGGAAAAGAGGGAAAGGAACCTTTCCACAATCTGCCCGTGATAGAAGGCAAGAACCACCGGTACCAGAAGAAATAAAAGCCCAAACCGTTTATCATAGAAAAGAGTAAGCCCAAGCACAATGGCCGCCAGACTCACCCAGGCACCTCTGGAATAGGTGAGGGCCAGGCAGAGAAGGAGGGCAAAAAGAATGACCCCGAAAATGGTCTTGCGCTTCACTGCCTTCTCCCGAAGGGTAAAAGCAGTAAGGATGCTGATCATCATGAGAAGGTAAGCGCCAAAGAGGTTTGGATTTTCCAGGGTGGAATACATACGCCTCCGAAGGAGGGGGAACCTTTCCGGGTCCACCCAGCTCTGGGCTTCCATATCCGCCGCCATGCCTGCCGCATTGGCATACTGGAAAAATCCGTACACCACGGTCACCACGGCTCCCGCTAAAAAGGCATAGAGGGCCTTCTCCTTTTCCCTCTCCGATGAAACGGTGGTATAAATCAAAAGGTATACCAGGGCATACATCAAAGGCTGCAGCGCCCAGTTCATAAGAGAGAATCCTGTGTTCTTCGACACGAAGCCGGAAAGAAAGGCCGCAGCAAGAAACACTGCCCCCGGCTGCCATAAGGGAGGCAGTGTCATGGTCACTTCCCCCTTCTTCCTCCAGTTCACCAGCCACAGAATCACCGCCGGCAGAAGAGGTACATAGAAAAGGAAGGGATTCAAAGGCAGCAGAAAAAGAGTGATATAAAGTAAATACAGAATATGCTGTTTTGCACAAAGGCCGCCGCTGGAACTTTTCCCCATTTTATCCTCCGATATGAAATCCATTCATTTTTATTATTATATAGGACCATGCTGCAGGCAGCAATAAGAGAATGTACGCGGGGAGCAAAGCGCCGAAGAAGGTTCAGCGGGTTCAGAGGGGAAGGTTGACGGGGCTTTGCGGGCGAAGGTTGTGGCCGCCTGTCAGCGGCGGGTTGTATAAAAGGGTTATGTAGAAAGGTTCTTAAGATTGACCGGCCTATGGCCGGAGGGTTCTCAGGTTTGACGGCCCTTTGGGCCGAGGGTTGTGGAGGCGCCCTATGGGCGCAATATAAGTCAGCGTTTCGGGGCTTGCTTTTGTGTCATCAGTGCTTCCCCGTCATTTCGAGCGGGGGGGACGCGCCGGTATAAATCAGATTTCATGGAGCCACTGCGTGGCAGGGTTCAAAGGGTTCAAAGGGTTCAAAGGGTTGTGGATTGCCGCTGACGCGGCAATAAATATAAAGTCAGCGTTGCGGGACCTGCTTTTGTGTCATCAGTGCTTCTCCGTCATTTCGAGCGGGGGGCGCAGGGGCTTTACATGCTTTCCTTTCCCTCTCCCACTTGTTATCCCGCATCGGTCGGGCGACAAAAGGAAAACCGACAGCAAGCACTTTCCCCAATCCCCAATCCCCATTCCCCGCTTCTCCCATCATGGTACAATATACATAGAAACAGACCATGTTTCCTTCCAAGGAGGTTATCATGAACAAACGAATGATAGTAGATACAGGAATGCTCATTTCCTTTCTGATGATTCTGGATTACCGCTTTGTGCGGAACTTCGGTCACGAAATGCTGGCTGTTGTTTTCTTTCTTCTTTTCCTTCTTCATACCTGGTTCAACAGGCAGTGGTACAAATCCCTTGCCCGGGGACGGTGGAACGCCGACAGGAAGCTCACCTTTCTTTCCGACATGCTGCTTCTCCTCTCCTTTGCCGCGGTCATGGGAAGCGGCCTTATGATTTCCCACGTCCTTCCCACAGGCATGGAAAAGGCGCCCCGCCTGGCCCACCAGGTTCATCACGTGGCAGGCTACGTCATGCTGATTGCCATGGGATTTCACCTGGGCCTTCACTGGAGCGCCATCCTGCCCCGTATAGAAAAGGGCATGGGCCTTGGCAAAATCTCCCATCTTTCCCTGGTATATAAGGTGCTGCTCCTTCTCATAGCAGCGGGAGGCATTTATTTCTCCTTTTACTACAGCATAGGAAGCAGGCTTCTTCTCCAGCGCATCCCCAATGCCAGGGCCATTCCTGTCACCCTCTGGACTTTTACGCTGGGCCACCTTCTCATTCTTTCTCTCTATGCAGCGGCTGCCTACTATGTGCAGAAATTCTTCCGGCAGCGGAAACGGAAACCGATTCAGTCATAAGCATCAAAAAACAGGAACGGAAAGCCGTTCCTGTTTTTTGATGCTTATTTTTCTTCCCCATTCCAGTAGGCGGTCTTGATGCCCAGCACTTTTTCGGAATCAAAGGAGGCACTGCTGTCCTTGGAATAATGGGCAGCGGCCCTGATGACATACCGAAGGCCCAGGTAGAGCATGGGCACGTTGCAGTACACCATGATAATATTTCCCAGATCAGAGAAGGCCCACAGGTTGGACAGGTCGTATCCTGCAATGTTGCAGGCGATTCCGAAGGCGGCCACAAAGATGCAGAGGCCGCGAATGAAGTTGATGAAGCCTTTGGTGGAGGAAATACGGTTGGCTGAAATTTCAGAGAAAGAAACAAAGCCGATAACGCAGGTGTAGGCAAAGAGGCAGAAGCATACGGAAACCATAATCTGCAGCAGTACCTGCAGCATATCCGGCGTCAGTCCGTTCACGGAGAGGAGGAACTTGCTGTAGGTGCCGGCTGCCTTCCATGCCTCGGGATCCAGTGCCCATTCATGGGCCATGACGATGATAAAGCCGGTCATGGTGCAGATCACATGGGTGTCAAGGAATACGCCCAGGGCGGAAATGATGCCCTGTTCGCAGGGATGATGGGCTTCGGCGGAAGCAGCGGCCATGGTAATGGTGCCCTGGCCGGCTTCATTGGACATGAGGCCTCTCTTTACGCCCTGCAGAAGGGCGGTGCCCAGGAACCCGCCGAAAATGGCTTCCGGCTTGAAGGCCCCTGTGAAAACAGCCTTAAAGAAATAGGGTACGCTGTCCAGGTTGAGAAGGATCAGGAGCACTGCGGTAACCACATAAATGACAGCCATCACAGGCACCAGAATATCCGCCCAGTGAGACACGCGGCGGATGCCGCCGAAAGCCATGAAGGCTACCAGCAGGATGACCAGTACGGAAACTACATAATAGAAGTTGGACTGCACGGGAATCTTTACGTTTTCTATGAGTCCCGCAATGGCACCTACAGAGGTAACTACGTTGAAGCCCTGGGCCGGCAGGCACATGAGGGCATAGATGATGTAAACAACCGACAGGATGGTACCCACCCATACTTTATTTCCGCAGAGCTTTCTGGCATAGAAAGGAAGGCCGCCTACGAAGGTATTTCCTCTCTTTTCCTTGAAAATCTGGGCCAGGGTGCCTTCAGTAAAGGCAGTAGCCATACCGAAGAAGGCGGAAACCCACATCCAGAAGAGGGCCCCCGGACCGCCGGCGGCAATGGCGCCGGTAACGCCAATCATATTGCCCGGCCCTACGCGCATGGCGGTACTTAAAAGAAAGGCTGCCAGCGGCGATATGCCGGTCTTAATGCTTCTCTTTGTGGCCAAGGTATGCACCCCGGTGGCAAACAGTCTCACCTGCACGAACCCCAGGCGGATGGTGAAATAAATGCCGGAACCCACCAGCACGATAATGGCCAGTGAAAAGGACCCCAATACAGGAATATTCTTCCAGAAGCTGAACATTTTCGGGAAATCCCAGAAAAAGTCGGAAACCGGAGTGACGAAGCTCAGTACTGCGTTCAGCGCAGCAAATAAGTTTTCCATATCCCTCTCTCCCTTCTTATGAAATAGCCGGTCATGATGAATCATTCATGGCCGGCCCTGCATCATTCTAAAATTTTATATTTCCCTTACTGCTCTGCCCCTGCTGCCTTGATGGCCAGTGCCAGCTTGTGGGCCAGGCCTTCCATCTTGGCTTTGGACACGGAGCAGACTGCCAGGCGGATGCCCTTCTTCAAAGGTACCAGGAAGACATTCTGTTTTTCCAGATCATCGCATACGGCCTGGGAATGGGTAACAGGAATGGTAATGAAGAAACCGGAAATATAGGGGACGAATTTCACGCCTTCTTCCTTTGCTTCCTTCATGAAGATGGCAGCCCTTTCCTGGATCAGTTTGAAATACCGGGCTCTTTCTTCATCCAGCTGTTTGATTTTCTCCGGATTTTCACAGATATGAATCATGGCATTCTGGGCGGCGCTGTTGCAGTTGGACCAGGTAGCACGGCTGCTGTACTGGTTGATGTCCACAAATTCCTTAATCACGTCCTTGTCGGATGAAATGCCGATCATGGCGCCCATGCGCTGGCCGTACATGGTAAAGCCTTTGGACAGGGTGTAGGCGCAGACCACCAGGATATTCTTCGGAAGGCCGCCGAAGACCTTGAAGAACTTCCGGCATTCCTGCTTCTCGCCGCTGTAGTCAAGATAAGCCACATCGGGAACCAGGATGGCATTCTTCTTTCCATCGGCCACAGCGTCCTTCAGCACGTCCACCGCTGCCTGCCATTCTGCCACGGACATGCAGTAGCCCGTGGGATTGTTGGCAATACCGTTCAGGATGATGACGATATTGTCCTGTTTCTTCAGGATATCCTCCACCGCTTCCTTAAAAGCGGCGGTGTTGAAATGGCCGTCATCGGTAAGGAAGGAAAAGCTTCTCACTTTGCGGTTGTTATCATCAATAAGGCTGTCATAGGCGCCCCAGTGCCAGTCCGTAATGAGCACCTCATCACCGGGTTCAGAATAGTTGTGCACCACATGATGGAGCACCCCTGTGCCGCCGGGGGTGGAGCAGGCATCCACATAACCTTCGGGACGGGAATCTCCGAAGCACTGGTCAATGCAGTCATCCAGGAATTTCCGGTACCCCTGGATCGGTGCATAGGCACAGATTTCCTTCGGGGAAAGCTCCTTCAGCGCTTCCTTCACCACATCCAGCACCACCAGATTTCCATCTTCATCAAGAATGGAACCTACCGTACCGTTGACTACCTTGTCATTGCCGATTTTCTCGGCCAGGGCAATGGCCCTGTTGTTGGCTGCAAAAATATTATCTTCCGCACTTTTTCCCTTAGCATGGGGCGCTGCGATACTGAACATATAAATCCTCCTTGAAATAGGTAAGAAGAACCCATCCTTCTTACTGAAAACGGAAAAATAAAGCAAATAAAAGAAAAAGCCCGCAGCAAAACTGTGCCGCAGGCGCCCTTGCCCATTTTTCTATGAAATTGACGACTTTATTATAATGCATGACCGCAGAAAAAGAAAGAGGCGAATGGCCCGCCGTAAGTGTCAAGTTTTCCTCGGTAATTCATTTGACTGTCGATAATTACTATC
>NZ_CALGPS010000210.1 GCF_937959425.1 uncultured Dialister sp. | reverse complement strand
TATCCGGCTGCGCCGGACTTCCCCCTATTCAGGGGGCAGAATAAGCCTCTCTATATTTTTCGTAGAGTCATGTGGCACAATGCTGAGCGTCTATAGGGACACTGTGCACATCCTGCATAGGATGTGCAAGTCGGGCGAAGTAAGGCGCCTAGCCTGCCCATAAGGGCGCTTTCCTTTTGTCGCCCGACCGAACTTAGCGGGGTGGCAAAGGAACTGGATTCGTAGGGAGCCCTTGGGCGACTGAGAATCCAGTGACATGCTTCCCTTTGGGTAAAGGTGGTGCCGTAAGGCACCAAAGGGGGTGCCGCTTTTCTATCGCCCGTAAGGGCGGTTGTTTGGTTTTATCATCCTGGCGCCCCTATATTTCAAAAGGGCGCCCACCACGGCCTTTGCCCCCTGAGCGACAGCGATGCAACCCTTGGCCCGTGCGTTAGCACAGGGCCATATGCCCCTCTGCCGCGCAGCGGCAGGCCCCTCGATCCTCGATCCCGATCCCGATCCCAGCCGCCTAGCGGCTGGCGCCCCCCTACAGGAACGCCCCTTTCGTATTCAACCTTATATCACACACTCTTTCCACAAAGTCGTCCACATAGGCGGCGGCTTCGTGGAAGGTCTTTCTGGAGATAGGGCGGCTTAAGGGCCCCTTCCATCGGTAATCTCGAAGGTCCTTCAGGAGTGTCTTCGCTTCTTCCGTCAGCTGCCTTGTTTCTTCCTCGGAAGCGGCGTCGAAGCCGGCAAGGGCGAGGAGTTTGACGGCGGTCATGAAGCAGAGGGGAAGGCTGTTTCTAACGGCTCCGGCGGCGCCGGCATGGAGGAGGGTGTCGTAGGCGCCGTCGTCTTTCTGCCGCTGGGGGAAAAGTTTTTCCGTGAGCTCTATGACATAGAACCAGTAGGTCATTTCTTCATAGGGCAGTTTCATCATGTCAAAAAGAAAGCGGCCCTCATACTGACTGAGGACCGCAAAATCATCTTCCACAGAGGCGGTGAAACGGATGATGGCAAAGGGGGCGGTGAGACCGCTGCCGCAGCGGGTCATGACGGCTCTGGGAAGGATCATAGGCACAGGGCCCATGGAGGCAGTAAAAAGGGAGAGGGTCTTTCCCCCCTCTCTCCCCTGACTGCTGTGGAGCACAATGGCTTCGCCGCTTTTAATTTCCCTCATGTTTCTCTTCCTTTCCCTTATCCCCCAGTTTCTCCGCCCGCACCCGGACGATGCGGAAGCCGTCCATGCGGAGCACAGAGAAGCGCCAGCCGGAGAAGTCCACGTGGTCCCCCACCTTGGGGATCCGTTCCAGATGGGAGAAAACGAAGCCGCCGATGGTGGCGTTCATATCCTCGCCGGACAGGTCGATTTCCAGCCGGTCCGAAACATCTTCCAGGATGACGGTGCCGTCAAATTCGTAGGTGCCGTCCTTCATGCGCAGGATTTCATAGGGCGTGGTATCCACGGACTGGGGAATCTCGCCGATGAGCTCCTCCACCAGATCTTCCAGGGTCACCATGCCCGACGTACCGCCGTACTCATCCACCACCACCGCCAGGTAAATGCGGCGGTTCTTCATGAGCTGCAGCAGCGACGGCGCCGGCATGACCTCCGGTACCGTCAGGATTTCCCGCACGATATTCTTCACATTGCCCGCCCCGTGAAGCAGGCTTTCCATGAAATCCTTCACATGGATGAACCCCAGAATCTGGTCCTTGTCGTCCATGCACAGGGGATAGCAGGTGTGATGGGCCTTTGAAATCACCCGGCGCATGGTTTCCATGTCATCATTGTAGTCCAGAACCACCATGTTATTCCGGGGAATCATGACATCCCGGGCCATAAGGTCGAAGAAATCGAAGGAATTTTTGATAAGCGTATTCTCCAGGGCGTTCAGCCTGCCGCTCCTGTTGCTTTCCTCCACAATGCAGCGGATTTCATCCTCCGTATAGGTGAAATTGACCTCATTGCGGAAGGGAACCTTATGAAGGCGGAAAATGCGGCGCACCAGGAAAAGGCCGACCTGCACCACCGGCTTGAAGAGGCGGCGGTTCCAGTGCACCACCCACCGGTGGGACGCCAGAATAGGCAGCGGTTCCACCAGCGCCCGGGTGCCGGGATAGAGGATGGTGGCGGTCCAGTAGGCCGTTATCAGCACCACCGCCAGGACGCCCAGCAGCAGATCCACCGCCCAGTAAAACTCCTCTCCCATAAGAGGAATGAGCAGATTGTGGCCAAAATACACCATACCCAGAAGACTGATGGCAAAAATGCCGCAGTATATCACAAAAGCCACCTGGGTGCCCCCAAGAATCTGGCTGGTGCGCTGGTAAAAAGGCGCCACCTTCCGGATGAGCTCCGGATCCTGCTCGTCATTGTCTTCGATATACTTCTTCCGCATGCGGGCAAAGGAAAAATTGACCAGTGTGTTTTTATAATTCAGAAACGAAGCAGCCAGGGCCGCTGCCATAGACAGCGCCAGCCACTGTATATCGGTACTGATAGGACATTCCTCCTTGTTATTAAATGGGTTCCTCCAACCAGCCTATTGTCCCCCCAGCTTCGCTGGGGGGAAGGTGGTGCCGTAAGGCACCAAAGGGGGCGGGCCCGCAGGGCCCGAAGGTTCTTAAGGTTCGTAAGGTTCTTAGGTTTGACGGGCCCTTTGGGCCCGAGGGTTGTGGTGGCGCCCTACGGGCGCAATATAAAATCAGCGTTACGGGGACGCTCATTCTGCTGCTTAAATCATGGCTAAACCTTTCGGTGAATTGGCCGCCGTCGGCGGCCACCCCCTATCCGGCTGCGCCGGACTTCCCCCTATTCAGGGGGCAGAATAAACCGCTCTACGCTTTCCTGCAGAGTCATGTGGCACAAATGCACAGCACCCATAGTCCCACCAGCGAAGCTGGGGGGAAGGTGGTGGCGCCAGCCACCAAAGGGGGCGGGCCCGCAGGGCCCGAAGGTTCTTAAGGTTCTGAAGGTTCTTAGGTTTGACGGGCCCTTTGGGCCCGAGGGTTGTGGATTGCCGCTGCGCGGCAATGAATATGAAGTCAGCGTTACGGAGCTTGCTTTTGTGTCACTATGGCTCCCCCGTCATTTCGAGCGGTGGTACCAGCCGGTATGAATCCGTAGTTTCATGGAGCCAGTGAAAGGGAGCCGAGAAATCTCCCGGTAGAATGCTGCCTTTAGGCAGAAAGGAGCGCTTGAAATATCATTGTCATTCTTGCCCTCGTACACCCCTGCGCCGCTAACGCGGCCCTCTTCCCCTCAAGGGGACGCAAGACGTTGCGGGAATGCCTTCCTGCTGCATAAATGACGCTAAGCATTCTGCTGAATTGGCCGCCGTCGGCGGCCACCCCCTATCCGGCTGCGCCGGACTCCCTCCACGGGAAAGCGTCTCACTTGGTTCTCAGGTCGCTTTGCTCCCCTACGAACCAAGTTCGCTTGCCACCCTATTCAGGGGGGGAGAATAGGCTGCTCTACGCTTTCCTGTAGAGTCATGTAGCACAATGCTGAGTACCCATAGGGACAATGTGCACATCCTGCATAGGATGTGCAAGTCAGGCGAAGTAAGGCGCCTAGCCTGCCCATAAGGGCGCTTTCCTTTTGTCGCCCGACCGAACTTAGCGGGGGAAGAAGGTGGTGGCGCAGCCACCAAAAGGGGTGCCGCTTTTCCAGCGCCCGCCAGGGCGGTTGTATGGTTTTCCCGCCTGAAAGGCGGCTCCCTGTTTTCCTTCGCCCGCCAGGGCGGTTGTACGGTTTTATTTATACTGGCGCCTTCAATGAATTAAAAGGCGCCCACCACAACCCTCGCGCCATAGGCGCGTCAGTCGAGTAGACGGAATCAGATTACTCTGTCCGCCCCTCACAGAACC